>CADBLC010000053.1 GCA_902795385.1 Fibrobacter succinogenes
CCGATGACCTCGTGGCGGTCCTTGTGGCTCGCCAGCGGATTCTTGCTGTCATTCAGGTGGATGGCACGGAGCCTAGAAAGCCCGATAACCTTGTCGAACTGTTCCAGCACCCAGTCCAGGCGGTTCACGATGTCGTAGCCGCCGTCATGGACGTGGCAGGTATCGAGGCATACCCCGACCTTGTCCGAAAGTTCCACGCGGTCTATAATCGCCCGCAGTTCCTCGAAGTTGCGCCCCACCTCGCTTCCCTTCCCCGCCATGGTTTCCAGGAGCACAAGAGTCTTCAAGTCCGGTCGCAAAATCGCGTTCAGGTGGTCCGCAATCAGTTCGATGCCGCACTCCACGCCCTGCTTTACATGGCTTCCCGGATGGAAGTTGTACATCGCCCCCGGAAAATGGTTCATGCGCCACAAGTCGTCCTTCATCACGTCGCGGGCATAGTCGCGCAGCCCCGGATCGGCCGCGCACGGGTTGAGCGTATAGGGAGCATGCGCCAGCGCCGGGCCAAACCCGTTCGCCTTCATCAGCTCCACCAGCGCTGCAGCATCGGCCTTGTCAAAAGGCTTCGCGGCGCCGCCACGCGGGTTGCGGGTAAAAAACTGGAATACGTTAGCGCCAATGGAAAGGGCATCCTTGCCCATCGCAAGGAAGCCCGAAGCGCTCGAAAGGTGACAACCGATAAGCATGGCTAGAAGGAGTAGCTGACGGAGACCATGCCGAACAAATCCTTGTACTGGTCGGCCTTGTAATCCGGACGGTACGCGCAGAAGGCGCCAATGGTCCATTCAGAGGTCAGGTTGCCCGTATGCATAAAGCGGAGCGTCCCGCTACCCGAAACATCCATCTCGCTTTCCTCGATGCGGGAGCCGTCTTCGTCATCCCTGGCCTGGAATTCCTGGCGGAACGAGCCCGAAAGCAGCAAATCCAGGAAGTTCTTGGAAAGCGGAATCGTCATGTTGTCCGCCACGGTCCATTCGAAATCCGTCATGTCGTCGCGGTTATAAATCTTGTAACGCGGAGTCACCGAGAACATGTTGTGGAACCCGTCCACCACCGTCGTCAACGATACCGGGTAACGCTGTTCAAAATAGTCGCCGCCATGGAAGTAGTAGCCCATCAGGCCATACGTCTTGTCTTCAAAGTCAAATCCTTCCAGCAAGTCATCCTGTTCGAACTTCGACATGTCCCTACGCAACGTCCAGACGCCGCCCACCTTGAGCGTATTCTTGGGCAGGTTGAACTTGAAGCCGAGCTTGAAGATATGCCTGATAATCTTCTCGTCGAACTGGGTCGCCAGATATTCCTTGTCCCTGAGGGAGTAGTATTCGGCCCAACGCACGGAGTCAATCTTGAGCGTATCGTCACCGCGAACCACGTCCACGGTCGCACGGCCGCGCGGGTCGAACCACGAATCATCAAACACGCCGGACCCCGAAGAATAATCCCCGTACAGGCGCTGGTTCGTGCTGCGGGTGCGGTAATCCATGTTGTACCCGAGAGACAGTTCCCAGAACTTGCCTATCTTGAAGTCGTTGTTGAAGTTCATGTCATGTTCGTAGAGCGTGCGGTCCTCGTCCTGCTCGTGGCGTTCAAGCCAGTCCTTGTCGGCACCCGGAATGAGCCCGAGTTTTTCGCCCTCGGCAAGACCGAGCACGTTGTAGGCAGCACCGTGAGCCGCATTCTCCACGTTGATCTTGTAATTGAAATTCAGTTTCCAGAAATCAAGAATCATGCGGTCCAAGTTACCGTACACTTCTCTCGAGTTCTGCAACAGGTCCGGAGAGCCCGCGCTGTAGTAGTCGGCACCCACGAACCTCACATAGCCCGAGATGTCCGTCTTGGCGCCCTTCCAGTGCAGCGAGCCCGTAAATGCGAGATTCTGGCCGTCCCAGTTCTTGAGATTCGCCTGGGATTCTTCATCCGCATTGTAACGGTTCTTCAGCGACTTCGCCTGCGCAAGCAGGGACTTCAACTTCTTCTGCAACTCGGAGCGGCTCTTCATGGTGTTGTCGCCAAAGAAAGCCTCTAGTTCCTCGTACGTCAAGAAGTCCACCAGCGCCGGGTTGTTCATGAGCTTGCGAATCTTGGAGAGGTTCGAAGCGTCGACACCGGCACTCACAAAGACCTCGTTGATGGCGCGCTGGAGCGTCGCATTCGCCGTATCGGCAGCACCAGCAGCCACCTGGCCGTTCAGCTCGATATCGCCCGGGAACAAAATCCAGTTTCCGTCGGCAAAGAACGTCTTCGAAGAGATGATGGGCGAAGACGTGTTCACGTCGGGGCGCGAGCCGTCACGCAGCAGCGGGTCGTCCAGAAAGTCCTTGCTACCGATAAAGCCGAGAGTCCCGTTAAAACGGCGGTGCATGTTCCAGCGGACCTTGCCGCCCACCGAAAGCTTCTGCGGTTCAACCTCGCCGTCCTCGATGTAATCCTTGTATATGTCCTCGTTGCGGTCGCCAATCAGCTTGGGCTTCTGGACTTCACCGCCGTAAGCGGACACGACAAAGAGCGGATTGCCATGAGCGTTCTTGAACAGGTTCAAATCGTACGAACCGCCGAACACGTTCAGGCCGGCCATGTAGATGTTGCCGCCGACAAGGTAAACGTCACCGAGCGCGAGTCGCTGCATCCTGTCGGAATAAGACACCAGGAAGTTCTCCACGTCAAAGTGGTTCCACGTATCCGAGGCAACACTCGTAGAAACCTCGAGGTTCCTGCCGTCCGTCGATTCCATGAGCAAGTAAGCGTTGAGGCCGCCAAAAGGTCCGGGAACCTGGAAGTAATTGATGTAGTCATCCATCGGGGCCACCGTATCCGTGCCCACTATGTAATCCTTTCCCGTATGGTTCGTACGCGTCCACACCTGGTGGTAACCGCCATACGCTTCAACCTTGCCGCTACGGCTCCAGCGCATTTCACCGTCGTTGCGGTCTTTCTTGGCGGGTGCCGCACGGAAAATCTCGGCAAAGGGATTGCGGGGTTCTTCGGGCAAGGAATTCGCTACCTGCCCCACGCCCTGTTCCATATTCTTCTGATTCTTCTGCGCAATCTTCTTCAAGTCGTCGGCAGGCACGTCGTTCGCCAAGAGGCCAATGCGGTTCTGCTCTATCTGCGTACGCAGCTGGCGGACGGAATTGCGTTCCATGTCCACCACGCCATACTCGTTATGCGCAATCTTGGAAGTCTGCAGGTTCACCTGCGACTTCTGCCCGGCCAAGACACCGATATGGTTGTTGAAAATCTCGCTGGAATTGATCGACAGTTCAGCGTCGTTCGACGCCCACACGGACACACCCTTGTTGAACTTGAACTTGCTCCACTGCACGTCTACAGCCGACGAGCGAGCATACAGACCAATCTGTACCGAATTCTCGATGTTCGCGTTTTTGAGTTCCAGCACACCGTTCTCGATAGCGATTGCAATCTCGGCACCGCGGATGTCGACATTCTGCAGTTCGGCACTATGCTGGCCCGTAATGGAAATGCCGTTCCACGAGCCGTACCCCGGAGCCGGTTGCAACACCACAGGCTTTTGCGAAGTGCCGTCTACGGCAAACGAACCGCCCTGCACGTCGAGCCCTGCCCCCGATACGAATTCAATGACAACGCCCGATTCCACGAGCAAAGCCTTGCCCTCGGGTACAACAAGAGTCTCCGTCACAAGATACGGAGAACCCTCGGCTTTCAAGAAGCCCGAATACTCACCCTTTATTTCCGTCCTGGCGACGACTGCCGTTGCCAAAAGCAAGGTCAGTCCGGCCAGCCTCATTCCCCAATTCATTACTGGACCTCAAATATCTTTTTAGCCTTTGCTACGAAACCGCTCCTGTGGATGACTTCGATGTCGAATTTATTCTGTCCGCCGCGGGTAAGTTCAAGCGGTACCTGGTAATCCAGGGACTGGATCTGCCCAAGCGTTTCCTGTAATATAATTTTCCCGTTGCGCTTGATTGTTACCTTGTACAAGAACAAGGGGTCATTTTCGGGGCTCTTGATCTTAAATTGCAGCGTACGCACAATCTTGTCGACAACACCGGGCGGCGGTACAGGCACAGGCAAGACTTCCTTTTCCTTGCCGTACACGTCAATATTGAAGCGCTTTACGGGGAAACAGCCCAACTTCTTCTCGAACGAGCCCTCGTTGCCGGCCTGGTCCTTAACCGAAATGCCGTAGGAATGCACACCACTGTTCAGCTTGAACTGTTTGAGGACATTCTTGGTAATGGCTTCTTCGGTAACAGAAGAGCCATCTACGAGCAGCGCGAGGATACCCGCATCGTCCTGCATGTTCTCCACGGAAGCCTGCATCTTGCAAGCGATGGAGTCGTACGAGAGGAACTTCACCTGCGGGGCCTGCTGGTTCACCGAGGCACAGGTCTTGTTCACGTTCAGTTCGACCGACTTGGAATCCGAGACTTCCACCGACTTGAAAGACACCGTGGCCGACGTCTCGTTCCACAGGCGGTTCGCGTCGCTCACGGGAATCTTCACGGAGAAGGAATGGCTCTTGCCGTCGGGCATGCGGACCAGGTTCTCCGACGTATAGGAATCGCCTAGGCTCACCACAAGGCTTGCCTTCGGGTCCGTAGTCGTATAGGTTCCCTCTATCGTGAGGCCCTCGTTGCACACGGCCACCGGCGATGCCGTCTTGAGAGTAATGTTATTCTGGGCGACAACCTTCTGGAATTCGGCATCGGCATTCTTCACCGCCTGCACCATCTTGTTCACGTCACCCTTGGTGTCCTTCATAATTTTCACAATCTTGCGAGCAAATCCGGCCTTACCCGAAGACGCGAGCTTCAACGTCACCAGGGAATCCGTACCGAACATCGTCTCGCCGGCAACAACCGGCATCACAGGGCCGTTATCCTTCTGCTGGATATCGAACTTACCCGTTGCAAGGCTCGCGTAGAACGCGCCGTCTTCGCCACCGACAAAGCCGCTCGTACCGCGGATGGAAGCCGTGGCCGTACCGGTCTTGAACTGGAACGTAGATTCCTTGATAAGCTTCTTCACATCAAAGTCCACGAAGCCCTTCAAGATATTCAGGCGGGTGCGGAAGGCGCCCTTGCCGTCGCTCTCGAAGAGGTTGGACATTTCCACTTCGGCGAACTCGCCGATGCTTATGGAAGAACCGTCCGTAAACTGGATGCCGAGAATCGCCTCCTTCCCGGTGCGGATAAAGTCGGACTGGTAAATCTTCGAGCCGACCTTGAGGGAATCCCATTGTTCCTTGTTGACCTTGAGGCGTGCAGCACTACCCACCTTCTGGCGGACCTTGCCGACATCGGAAGCGGCCAGGACGAGTCCCGGGAAAATCAGGAGCAACGGTAGCATTCGGGCGATAAACTTCATTTTGGCCATGATTCCTCACTATTCGTATCCGTTACTTAAAAATATTCCTTTTTTCGACAAAAGGGAAGACCCTTTATTGCAAGCGTGATAAAGAACAAATGCAAAAGCCCCCGAAACTTGCATTTCGGGGGCTTTCAGTCAAATTTTATGTCTTTTTACTTGTAGTCCGGGCGCTTGTAACCAAACGATTTTGTCAAATCGTCCGTGTTCTTGATCACTGCGCCCATCGTCTGGTTGTTCGACGGATCGTTGACCGGCGGCAGCGTACAATTCAGTTCGCTCACGAGCTTGATTTCGGTCCTGTAGATGTAGGCGCCGGTAGCGTACAGCTTGCCGCTTTCGGTGCGCACGTAGCCGTCCTTGTCCGGTTTCTGTTCAAAGTACATCTTAAGGAGGCCCGCATCGTTCACGTAATCCGGATCGTTCAGGTCTTGCGTGAAGGTGTAGTAGTCCACAAAGGTACCGAGCGTCGTGAAGATCCATACCTTGACCTTCAACTTGGAGTTGTACAAGTTCACGCTGCTGAAGTCGCTCTTGCTGTAGTTAGAGGCGAATTCGGCAGTGCAGTACTTCTGCACGTATTCCGACACGGAGGTCTTCTCGCTGTTCTCGGCATCGATACCGTCCAGCGAAACAAGGCCGTCCTTGCCCACGAGGTCGTCGAGAGTTGCAAGTCCAGAAACTGCACCGCCCTTGGAGCCAGATTCGTCACCAGGCTTGTACACCGGGAGCTTCACGTCAATACTGAGCGTCGGGCCAAGGTGGCCCTTCTTGCCAGAGTACGGCGTATCGCCACTACCCTTCGTAGTCTTGAAATCGCCACCAATCAAGGTTTCCTTCTCTTCGCCCGTAGTCGGGTTGGCGATAGACACAGCGAACGTCTGGCCCTTCTTAGGCTTGTTGTCGTCGTTATAGTATTCTTCAACCTTGTCGGCCGTGAGAATCGTTACAGGATCCTCGACAGCGATGTCCAGGTCCTTAGCGTTCTTCATGATGACATACACCGTATCGGAGGCCATGTTGCCGGCCTTGTCGATAAAGAAGCGCACGATCGTGTTGGCGCCCTTGTCGAGGCCCTGGATGTTAAGCGTATCCTGCAGCACGAAGTCGGCGCTGTCGCCCGTAACACTCACGTACCATTCCACGGTGGCCATGTTGGAGGTGAGCACCTGGTCGTTAACAGGACTCTTGATCTTCACCAGAGGCGGCTTGGTATCGAGAATGATGGTCACGAATTCCGTAGCGGAGTTGCCGAACTTGTTCACGTAGGTGTAGCTGACCTTGTAACCGAGGTCGCCCGAGGAATCCTTCACCAGCTTGCCCTTCTCGTCTACGCAGTAGGACACGTTCACAGAATTCTTCTTGGCATCCACGTAATCGTAGCTAATCGTGTAGCTTGCGCCGTTCTTGGATTCAACAAGGCGGCCCGTAGCGGCGTTAGCCTGGAACGAAATCGTTACCGGGGTGCCGTCGATGGTCTTCGTGTAAGAGACGGTCATCTCTTCTTCACCGCTTTCGCCCTTGAGGATATTGCCCTTCAGGTCGGTGTAGTAGGTCACCACCACCGCATTGCCGTCCACGGTGTCCTTGTAGCTAACAGCAATCTTCTCGCCGTTGACCGGCGTACGGACTGTACCCTTGGCAGATTCGTTGAGCGGGAGCACCTCGTCGGCGATGCTGCTCATAATCTTGTAGTACTTTTCCGGAATGCTCACGTGGTCAAGATCAATCTTGATCGAGAACGATTCATCGGTGTTCGACGCGGTATCGATTACCGACACCTTCACTTCGGTCTTGGTAGACTTCACGAAGAAGGTGGATTCATCCCTTTCGGTCTGTTCGACAATCGTATAGATGTTGCCCTTGATAGCCGGGTCGGTGGCCTTGGTCACCTTGACCACAGGAGCAGCGTCGCTGTAGAACACAATCAGCCTAGCCACACCGGGGTGATCCGTAGACGGGTCCTTGTATTCCCTGGTAATGACAGTCTTGCCGGGAACCAGCGTCGTGTCGGAGCAGAATTCCTTCAGCTTGCCGCGGTTCTCGACGCCCTGGGCCCAGCAGAAGTCCAGGTCGGGCTTGTTCACGTAAATCGTATCCGGTTCGTTCCACAGGGAATCCGGGTTCTCCGCCTTGGTAATCTTGACAACGGAGTGTTCGACAACGTTCTTGACCTTGATGGTCACCTTGGCCGTGTCGGAGGACTCGCCGTCGGTAACGCGAACCGTAATGTAGTAGAGGGAATCCGTTTCGTAGTCGAGGCTGTCCTTCAGCTTGATACGGCCATCCTCGAGCACGTCGAACGTGTCATCTTCGCCCACAAGGTAGTACTTGAGCGTATTGTGCTTCGGATCCTTGTCCGGGTCGGTAGCCACAACGGGGCCGCGGATAGTGCCAATGCTGTCATCCTCGACGAACACGACTGTAGTATCGTTGAGAACAGGCGGTTCGTTCACGTCGATAACCTTGACCGTAATGGTGTTCGTGTCGGCCACGCCATGGGAGTCAACCACCCTGACCGTAATCTTGAGAATCGGAGTCTTTTCGTAGTCGATCTTGGCTCCGTCCTTCACGGTAATCACGCCGTCTTCGCTCACGTCGAAATCAGACGTACCAATCTGCGTGAACGTGATGGTTTCGTTCGGGTTCTCGGGGTCAACGGCCTTGATCGTATCCACGACAGTACCGCCCTTCGAATTTTCTTCCACCTGCACGGTATCCGTGATAATCTCAGGAGGTTCGTTCACGTCGCGCAAGGCAATCGTAATGGTTGCCGTATCATAGAGCACGGCGGCGCCGTCAATCAGCTTGCCGTTGTCATCAAACACGGCCTTGCCGCTCTTGTCGAGGTAGTTCGCCACTCTCACGACAACATTGAACAGCGTATCGCCCGTAGCAGCGTACTCTTCGAAGTTCATCACCGTCTTCGTCATGATGGTGCCGTCAACCGGGTTCACCATGAAGAGGGCCGTGTCACCGCTCAGAGCGGTATATACGTTCACCTTGAAGTTGTCGTTCAAGCTGTCCGGATCGGTCGAGACAAGCTTACCAGGTTCCGGATCAACCGGAGTAGCGACGGGCTTGTTCTCTTCCACATAGAACTTCTGCTGTTCAACCACAGGAGCTTCGTTCACGTCGATGACGCGGATAATGACGTCCCTTTCGTCGGTCTGGACCACGGTACCATCGGCAGTCTTACCGCTGCCGGCATCGACACCGTCAGAAACCCTCACCTTGATTTCGTAGCTCTGCACCGCTTCGTAGTCAAGCACCATCTCTTTCTTGACAATCACCACGCCGGTAGCGGGGTCCATAGTGAACAGGCCACTCGTATCCGTCACGATTTCGTAGATGAGCGTCTTGGTCGTATCGGTGCAGGTCGCCTTGATGGCGCCCACAATCACGTTGGCCGGGTTGTTCTCTTCAACAGCGCCCTGCTTGTTGCGGTCGAGGTTGATGAGGTTGGGCAGCGTATCGGGCGGAGTATCGTCCGAAGACGTATCCGGAGGCGGAATCACGATAATCTTGGGAATAGAATCAAGAATCGGCGGGTCATCCTTGTCGATAATCTTGATAGTGATGGTCGTCGTATCGAAAAGCGTCGATAGAATCAAGAATCGGCGGGTCATCCTTGTCGATAATCTTGATAGTGATGGTCGTCGTATCGAAAAGCGTCGGATCGTTGCGGTCTTCGGCACGCAGCTTAAGCGTGTAGATAGAATCCTTTTCGTAGTCGAGGGAGTCACCGTGAATCACCCTGATAATACCCGATTCTTCAACCTTGAAGATATGGGTATCGCCACCGACGGCCTTCACGATATTGTCCCTGAACTTTTCCGTTTCGGTTTCCTGGTGCAGGGAGTCCGTATCGCCCACCTTCACCTTGCCCACGACTTCATTGTCGGCAAAGTCTTCGTCGGCGCTGTAGACCTTGGGGTCGTCCGGATTTCCGGCATTACCGATAATAATCGGCTTTTCGTTCACGTCACGGACGCTCACGCGGAAGCTCTTGACGGTAGCACCGCCATCCGGATCCATGGCAATAATATCGACACCAAAGTACTGGTTTACTTCGTAGTTGACCGAAACGTTATCTTTCAACTTCACTTCGCCCGTAGTCTCATCCATTTCAAAGATATCGACATCCATCGCCTTGGCATCGTACTGACCGACAAGCGCAAAGGTCACCTTGGTCGGGGTTTCATCGTCCGTTGCAACGATGGTACCGGCCAAATCACCGGCCTTGTTTTCGAACACCTTCAACAGAGAATCACACGGGATATCATTTCCGGCAGAATCCCTACAAATAAATTTGGGAGAATTGTTATGCGTATCCCTGTCCTTAAGTTTCAGGGGTATGGAAATCGTCGAATCGAAAATAGACGCATCGTCGTATTTGACAACGGCTCCGGCAAGGTCGATGATTTCAATCTTCACGTACTCGTCTTTTTCTATCAAGCCATCCCTCTTAACATGAATCCATGCCATTGTCGCAGAATCCTTCGGTTCCGTGGACCCTTTCGGGATAACCACAAAGCCGGTATCGACACCACATATCGGCATCTTCTTGAGGGAATCGCTCAGATCCGCTTTCTCGGCACAGAAGCCATTACCTAAATGGCACGGGCTGTAGAATGAATAGCAATACTTGAACGTCACATTGGTTTCTGGTTTCTTGTTCAGTTCAAACGGAATCCTATCGACGGTGTCGGCTTCCCAATATTCACGGCCTGCAAAAATCGTCGGGTCAATTTCGGGAGGATCTATCGGCACATAGCGGAAATCGCCCGTAACATCGTTCGTGAATATCAACTTCCCGGCAATCAACTGACCGGCCAATTTAAAGTGGCCACCAACTCTCATTTCCCCTGTAGTAAACCAGGAACCCACGAAACTTGCATCTTTCCAGTAATTCCAAAGAATATCCTTTTGCGTATAAAACATCAGGTTTCCGGCATAGTCTTTATTCGATACAGCTTTGAACTTGTCCCCATCAGTAAACTCCCAAGAAGATCCATTTGCGGGTTGAGCCGGATTAAACGGACGACCATTGTTGTCAAGTTTTTGAGCAGGTTCTGCAACATCCCATTTCATCGTTGTCGCATCAAACTT
>CADBLC010000054.1 GCA_902795385.1 Fibrobacter succinogenes
ACTGTCCAGGTGGCTATAGATTCCGCACTTATTGGGCCGTTCTTCACGAATCCGGCACAGAAGGATACGGATGGTGATGGCATCGATGACTACGAGGACTCCAATCCGAACGTTCGTGTGGCTTCTGACAATTCTGCCTTGGCCAATGTCGTTGTCAATGATGTTGCCGAAATGAAGAACGTTGCCGTGAGTAGGAACTGCATGACGGACGATATGGTCTGTGGGGATACTCTCTTCGTGACGGATACAATCAGGGGCGCAACGGCCGAGGTCACGATTACGACGGTGGACCCTGTCAATGTCGCCGGCGGTGTGAAGGCTTTCCGTGGCAATACGAGAATCCCGGTGACGGTCGAAGGTGCCAAGGAATCCGGTCATGGTCTCGAGGCCAAGATGTTCAAGATTTCTGTCGAAAATCTGTCTCCTGCAGATGCCGATACTATCAGGTTCGTCGTGACTTCGGAATCTGGAGATTCTACGGCGTACCATCTGGCTCTCCGCTCCGCCATTACGGCTCCGACCGATATGTCGCTCGGACGAAATAGCGACAGGAATGCCCTGATGTTGAGCTGGATTCCCAAGAAAGCGGACAAGAGGGTGCTCGGTTACGTGGTTCTCCGTGCCAAGGGAAACAAGGGCGTGGACAATGCGGATTTGGCCTCGTATGTCATGAAGCCTACGACGACCAAGCCCCAGGACGGCTATTCTCTGGATAACGGCATTACCATGGTTAAGGTGCTGGGTCCTAACGACGATTCCTACACAGACAAGGTGGGTGGCGGTTCTCCCTACTATACTTACCGCGTCTATGCCTATGCCAAGTCGGGGAACAAGTATGTGTTCTCTCCGGGTTCCAATGTGCAAACCAAGAGCGTGGGCCGTATCAAGTTTGAGTTCCAGTTGACGGGCCGCGGTTCGGAATACCTGTGGAACTACGGCAAGGCACGCCGCGAAGACTTTATAACGGATGCCATCTTCTATGAAGGAAGCAATACCGGGGTGCCCCCGCTGCATCAATACACCTACTACTTCCGCGATGCGGGCTCGGTGGGCGCTGGCAACACGGTTGTCTATGAAAATAAGACGGATACCGACATGGATCACGATGACAACAAGGTGTCTGGTGACGATACGCGCTATTCGTTTGAAATCGGCAATGGGGGTATTACGATGCAGCTGAAGGTTGCCGCAAGGTATGGCGATAAGCCGAGCCACAACGTATTCTGGCCGTACGAAAATCTGGCCAGGGTGCTGAATGGATCTACGGATGTCACTGTAGATGCGAAGAACCGCAATGCGCCCAAGTCGAATTGGTCCGAACACAAGTTCAATTACGGCATGAGCGGAATTGAGTTCGATCCGGGCGATAACGGTTGCGACCGCGATTGCGGCGACGAACCTCACGCCGGATACAAGTTCAAGTTCAATTACCGTTGGGCAGACTGATAAGAAGGTGAAAACAAGAAAGGCAGGGATGATTCCCTGCCTTTTCCTTTTTGATGCAATTTGTTTTAGCGGTTAAGCATCTTGCCGTTGAGGGTTGCAACCCAGGCTTGGTCCATTGCCTTGCGAGGCAGGCGGATGGACTGGACGCCGGCTGCAATCTTCTTTTGCAAGATGACGGTGCCATTGAAATCGACGAGCTTGAGGAGGCCGCCCTTTTGGCTACGAACCGTCATTGTGTTGCCATCAACCGAGAAGAAGTTGAGTCGAGTGAGGTCAACATAGTCTTCGAGGGTGCCCTGCCACGGGTTCTGCCATGGATTCTGCCAGCTGCCGCCACCATGACCGCCTTCACCGCCTTCGCCACCTTCGCCACCTTCATCATCGTTTTGGGCGTCGGGGTCGCTCTGCCAATCGGGAATGTGGACAATGGGTTCGGTCGCAACGGGGTTCGCGGGCAATGTAAAGCCGAGCTGTTCGTCCATCCATTTCATTCTTTCTTTCATCTTCTTGCGGACGTGCTCAAATTCGCCGTCCCAGGTGGTTGCATTGTAGCCGCCCATGGCCATGCCCATGCCGCCACCGCCGCCGCCCCACATGCCGCCGCCCCACATGCCACCTTGGCCGCCGCCACCGCCTTGGCTCTGGTTGCAGTATTTCATCGGTTCCGGGTCGGAATCGTAGGTGCCGCTAGCTTTGCCGAGGTTCGGCCAGCGCTTGAAGTTTCTGTCGGCGCCGTTCTTCAGGTAAACCTTCATGGAATCCAGGTACTTGTCCATGGTCTTGTCGTGCCAAACGCCACTGCGGAGTTCCGCCCAGCGTTTTTTCACTGCGGCCTTGTACGTCGCATCGCTAGTCCACAACTTGTTGAGCCAAAGCGGGCCGGTAAAGCCCATGCCCATCATGCCGCCGCCACCGCCGGCAAACTTGCTGCTGCTCTCAATCTGCCAACCGGTAGTGCCGGAACTGAACATGCCGCCACCGCCGCCGCCCCACATACCGCCTTGGCCGCCGCCACCGCCGTTTTCGGGCTGGGTGCCGTTGCTCATGGCGAGGTTGAAGTCCCACGGCGGTCCGAGTGTTACCTTGCCGCCCTTGCTGTCCTTGGGCTTGAACAGGAAGAAACTGCACCAGTAGGAGTCCGCATTGTTCACGGCCTCCTGATGCAATACGTAGTCCACGGCGGAACCGAGATCCACATATTTCTCGTAGCCGCTACCGTTCTTGCCGTTCTTGAACAGCCCTTCAAGATCGTTCAGGTACTTTTTCAGGTATTCTTCCTGCTGCTTCTGAAGCTTGTTCTTTGCAGGGTCCTTGTCTTTCTTGGGGTAGTGCATGATGACGTTCACGCCGTCGGAAGTCTTGAAGCCTTCTGCGTCGATGCCGCCCTGGTTGTTGTTGCCGGCGCCACCGGTGTTGGTTCCGGTCTTGTCGAACGCCCAAACGTAACCGCCCGTAACGTCGTCGCCACTGATGTCGGTCTCTTTAAGCTTGCTCACGTCCACGCGGTACTTGCTGCGCTTGATTTTTTCGATAAGCACGTACACGCCGCGGTACACGCCGTTGATGTAGAGGTCGAAATGCTTGGTGCGGGGGCTGTAGCGGCCCGCCTGCCTGAACATCCAGTGGGCGAGCGCGTTTCGGATCATGCTCTTGTCCACGTACGGGCCATGGAAAATCCAGTCGTCAGAAGGCGGGAGCCCGAGCATGCTCTCGTTAATGCTCTCGCCCTTGTTGTCGTGAATTTCGATGGTGTAGCCCGGTTTGGGGAATGTGGCGGAGGACTGGCCTCTCACCTTGATGCCGATATCGTAGAGGGTACCCTTGGCGCTGTCGGCAATATTGTTTGTAGCCCCGTCCAAGACCCTCATTGTGGCGGGGATTTTTTCGGTGACGTTCATGTCAAGGCATTTACCCTTGGTGTCAACGAAAATCGCTGGCAGGTCAATGGTCTGCGCAAACAGAGGAACGACCATGGCAAAGAATATGCCACAGAAGAGAGTGTTAGATTTGCTGAACATGCTAAATCTCCTTAACCAATTTAGGTAAAAAAAGAAGGACATCGAGCTGGATGTCCTTGCTTTTTTGCTAACAAATGCTGTTTTTTTTAACGGTTAAGCATTTTTCCGTTCAGCGTAGCGACCCATGCCTGGTCTATCGCCTTTTGGGGTAAGCGGAAAGACTGGGTTCCCGGTTCGACTTTCTTCTGGAATAGGGTGACGCCATTGAAAGTGACGAGCTTGAGCGTTCCGCCTTTTTGGGTGCGGACGGTCATCATGTTGCCTTCGACCGAGAAGAAGTTGAGCCGCGTCAATGCGTTGTAATCATCCAGGGTTCCCTGCCACGGGTTCTGCCACGGATTCTGCCAATTGGAGTCGTTTCCGTTGTCGGAGCCCTCGTCGCCATCACCATTGTCCGGGTCGCTTTGCCAGTCGGGAATATGGATTACGGGCTCGGTCGCAACGGGATTCGCCGGTTCCGTAAAGCCGAGCTGCTGGTCCATCCATGCCATGCGTTCCTTCATCTTCTTGCGGAGGTGCTCGAATTCGCCGTCCCATGTGCTTGCGTTGTTTCCGCCCATGGTGAATCCGCCGCCCATGCCGCCCCACATACCACCCCAGGGATTCTGGCCCTGGTTGCCTTGGTTCTGGTTGCTGCAATACTTCATCGGTTCCGGATCGGGGTCGCCCTGTCCGCTGCCCTGCCCAAGGTTTGGCCAGCGCTTGAAATTCCTGTCGGCCGCTTTGGTCAGGTAGGTCTTCATGGAATCCAGGTAGGCGTCCATGGTCTTGGTGTGCCATACGCCGCTACGGAGTTCCGCCCAGCGCTTTTTCAGTTCACGCTGGTAATCGCTGTCCTTCCACATGCCCGTGAGCCAGATGGGGGCCTTCAGTCCAGAACCGCCGTTGACCTTCTGGCTGTTCTCGATTTGCCAGCCGCTGGTGCCCGAACTTCCCATGCCACCGCCGTTACTCATGGCGAGGTTGAAGTCCCAGGCCGGGCCAAGCGTCACCTTGCCTTCGGTCTTTACGCCGTTTTCGTCGATTTTATCCTTGGGCTTGTGCAAGAAGAAACTGCACCAGTAGGAATCGGAATTGTTGGTTACTTCCTCGTGCAGCACGTAGTCGTAAGCAGAAACCATGTCCACGTATTTGTCGTAGCCTTTCTTGCTTCCGCCGTTCTTGAAGATGTTTTCAAGGTCTTCAAGGTACTTTTTCAGGTATGCCTGTTGCTGCTGCTGGAGGTTTTCCTTCTTGGGGTAGTGCATGATGACGTTCACGCCGTCGGCAGTCCTGAAGCCTTCCTTGTTGATGTCGTCCATGCCCATGCCGCCTGTGTTGGTGCCGGTCTTGTCGAATGCCCAAATATAGCCGCCAGTCAATTCGTCACCGCTTACGTCTGTTTCTTTGAGCTTGCTCACGTGTACGCGGTACTTGCCGCGCTTGATTTTTTCGATAAGCACGTACACGCCGCGGTATACACCGTTGATGTAGAGGTCAAAGTGCTTGGTGCGGGGGCTGTAGTGGCCCGCTTGCCTAAAGAGCCAGTGGGCAAGCGCGTTGCGCATCAGGCTCTTGTCCACGTACGGGCCGTGCAGAACCCAGTCGTCGGCAGGGGGGAGCCCGAGCAGGCTCACGTCTATGCCTAAGCCTTGGCTGTCGCGGACTTCCACGCTATCGGCCACATTGTTCGTGGCAGCGTCCAGCACGCTCATCGTGGCGGGCATCTTGTCGTTCACAGTGTTGTCTAGGCATTTGCCCTTGGTATCGATGAAGATAATCGGCAGGTCGTAGGTCTGCGCGAATAACGGCATTGCGAGGGCAAAGGCAACGCCGAAAAATAGGATTTTAGATTTGCAGGACATTTTTTACTCCTTAACCAAAGCACATCAAATGCGTTGCCGCATTCCCTATATAAATTTATATGATTCTGACGGCTCGGGGTGTTAATTGTTGTTTACAAAAAATTTGTGTGATGTATTACAAATGTGCTTGTTTTTGGCTAAAAATGAGGTTTTTGTGTAAGAAATTTATTGAAAATTTGTTGCGTGGGGGTGTCGGACTGTTTTCATTACAAAAAAAATGTATCTTGTATTGCTAGAGGTCACCCTTGAAGCGAATTTTCTTTTTACTTGTCCTGATTTTACTATGCATCCCGGGTTACGGGAGGGCCCAGGCGAATTATTCCACGTCTGAGCTCGATACGCTTGTATCCAATATTGCGCTTTATCCGGACCCGCTCCTGGTCCATGTGCTCACGGCCTCGACTTTCGGCAACCAGATTCCGGCGGCCAACGCTTGGTCGCAGGGCCATAAGCACCTTAAGGGCGAATCCCTGGCAGCTGCCATGGAAAACGACAACTTGTCGTACGACCCGAGCGTACAGGCGCTTTTGCCGTTCCCGACTGTGCTCGAGATGATGGCTAAGTACAGGACCTGGTGCGACCAGCTTGGCGACGCGGTCACCAACCAGAAGGACGACGTGATGGAAGCCATCCAGCGCATGCGCCAGTCCGCCTATGACCATGGTCACCTGCGTTCCGACGAGCGCGTCCAGGTGGCGGAAAATTCGGGGAACATCGAGATTACTCCGGTCAAGACGGAAGTCGTCTACGTCCCTGTGTACAACCCGCGCGTCGTTTACTACGTGTATGCGGACGGCTATACGAGAATTTCTTACGGTACGGGCGTCTGGCTCGGAACATGGTACGGCGAATGGGGATGGGGAACTTGCTGGTTCGACTGGGGCCCGCGCGTCATTTACGTGCGCAATACCCGCTGGTACCCGCATCGTCCGATTCCCAGGCATCCGCGTGGCTACAGACCGCCTCCGCGTCCGCACCGTCCGCCGCCTCATGCCCGCCCGCACCACAATCCTCCTCATCCCGGGCACGCCGCGCCGCCTCCGCACCGCAGCACGGAAACCAGGGTGGAACCGCGTGTGGTTCCCGCACCGCGTGTAGCTCCCGCTCCTTCGGGCCGTATAGTCTCCGAACCGCAGGTGAGGGAAATCCCGCGCCGCGAAAACCGCCCGGTCTATCCGATTTACAGCAGCGACGACGATGAATCTACCTACGGCAGGGACAACGGCCGTCAGGGAACAACGACAAGGACGTCGCCTCCTTCCTCGAGCCGCGAACAGCGCACGCCTCCGCGCCAAGGCGGAAATTCCGGCGGCCGGTTCAGCAAGGTTATCCGGCGTTAGGATTCTTCAGTGTTTGCCTGGTACAGGTCATGGAAATATTCCGTGACCTGTTCGTTTGTCTGGGGAAACGTGCCGGTTTCCAGGTAGTACAAGCCGTGATAAATGCTTTGGGCTGGCTGGCCTTCGACGGCCTTGGCGACTTCGGCCAGGCTGTAGAAGTGAGCGAACACGATGTTTTCTCGGCGGGCACGCTTTTCGAAGGCGCGAATCTTGGAAACCTCTTCGGGGGAGTTGTCCTTGAGTACAAAGCTTATGGACCAGGGCGATGCGAGCGCGTCAAAACCTTCCATGAGGCACTTGCCGGAGAGGTATGCCGTGACGAGGTTGTCGCCGAAGGTGCTCTTGAAGATTCCGGGCCATTGCGACTTTTCGATTTCGCTTACGCACAGCAACTTTTTCATGTTGTCAAAGAATCCGAACCGATGTCCCTTGCGCCCGACGATAATGAGCAGGCCGAAGACGACGATGATGAAAATCCAGCCGCGGACGGTCATGGGGGCTTCTTCGGGGATGGCGCTTGCGTCGATTTCCAGGGCCACGCCTTTATCGCTGGCGATGGATGTTGCGATTCCGTAGGCGAGCGCCATGACGCCTTCGCCGTATTTCTCCTTGCGGAATGCGGGCATCAGGAGTTCCTGCTGTAGGCGTTCCGATTCGTGGACGCTCAATAGCCCTTCGGCTGTTCCGGCGGCTTCGACGATGCGCTTGCGCTGTTTTATGGCGGCAAAGATCAGGATGGTGCCGTTGGACGATTTGTTCCATTCGGTAGCGATGCGTGAGGCGTACGTGCGTGCGTCGGCATGCTCGATGTCGTCGACGATTACGGCGGCAACGCAAATGCCCGTCTTGTCGAGGAGTTCTTTGGAGAGCCTGTCGAAAAAGTCGATCTGCCTCGAGTTCATCAGCCGGTCTTCGTCGTACACGTAACTGCCCTGCGGTTTTTTGGGCAGGGCACTTGCGATGGTGCTGGCAAGGAGTGCTACGATAAGGGTAAGGCCGGAAAATCTCATCGGCAACAATCTAGCAATTTAAGCTGCCTCTGCAGGTCCGTGAAGTCGGCCTTCTGTATGGCCTTGATGGCGGCATCCAGTTCGTTCTTGCCGACTCCCTTGCTTGTCGCCATGTAGTTCACCTTGTCGCCCTTGGCGGTTACCGTGATTTCGTAGGAACGCATCACGGAGTTGCCCGTATTGAGCGAGTTTTTCTCGGTGGCTGAAAAGCCGACGGAAATCTTTGGCGCATTGGGGATTGCGGCGGCAAAGATGGATTTTTGGTTCAAGGCCTTTTCGAAGGCGTGGCAGACGTTTGCAATCTGGTTGCATTCCAGTTGGATTTCGCAACGGGAGCGTGATACCTTGTATGTAACCTCGATGCCCAGGTTGAGCCCGCTTGCCTTTGCAATGGCTAGGGGAATGTTCGGTGCGACAGTCAGCGAGTAGGGGCCGGTATCGAAGTTGACCTTGCGCAGCAGGAATGTGGCGGTCCCGTTTTCGCCGGTACGTTTTTCGGCGAGCGTCTGTCGGCCCTGCTTTGCGATAAGCGGGAATCCCGGAAGCGGTCCCTCACTGTCTGTGACGATGACGCTCCATTCGGGCATCTCGGAACTGGCGAGCGCGAAGGTCTCGGTGGGGCCCTTCAACTTGATTTCGGAAAGCTTTGCGACGAGGGCGGCCTCCACTTCGGGCAGGTTGTGCAACAGGCGCTGCGTGTCGTTGAGCGGGTAGACTTTGCTCAGCTGCCACAGCAGGCGCTCGTAATCGGGCAACATGGACTGTGCCGACTGCAAGTCGTTTGCGGCCTTGGCGTACAGCCTGTTTTTCAGGGCTTCGCGGGCGCTAGCCTCGAGCCTTGCGATATCTTCGCGGATGCGCTTCATCTGGAACTGGATATCGGAGGTGAACTCGTCCATGTCAAGCGTGGCGGTGGCCTTGTAGCCCTTGTCCGTCTTGATGCGTTCTATTTTCACGCCCTTGAGCTTGATGCTGCTCTTTACGCTGTTGCTTACGAAGAACGATTCGTCCAGGTTGCTGTTCTTGCCCGACTTGGATTCCTTCTTGGTGAGCACCTGCCTTGAATCGACCTGCGAAACAATCTGCTTGGCGACTCCGGCCATGGCCGCATTGTTGGCGTCTTCCTGGGAACGCTCGGACACCGCCGTGTACGTGATGACACGCCCGGCAAAAGCGGGGAGAGCGACAAGGAGGACTAACAGTGCGGTAAAGGTCTTCATTAAAGGACGTCCATCAAAATCAGTTTCTTGGTGATGTTGAGTTTCTTGGTCTCGGCGAGGGGCTTGAGCAGGGTGCGGATGCGGCTATAGACTTCCTGGGAGTCGGCGAATTTCGCCGGGTCGGCGTACACGGTGATGTCGATGGTCTTTGCGGTCATCACGTTGATGACGATACTGCTGAAGGATTCCTTCATGGTCTTGGCGACGGCTTCTTGCAGTTCCTCAATTTGTCCGTCGGTATATTCACCCTTCAGGTTCATGACCACCTTGTACTGCACGCCCTTGGCAATGTCTGCCTGCCAGTAGGAGAG
Organism: Fibrobacter succinogenes; assembly: GCA_902795385.1. Taxonomy (GTDB): domain Bacteria; phylum Fibrobacterota; class Fibrobacteria; order Fibrobacterales; family Fibrobacteraceae; genus Fibrobacter; species Fibrobacter succinogenes_P. The sequence goes on from CADBLC010000054.1 coordinate 9,190, forward strand.
AATCTTCTTTTCGAGTCCGGGCATGGCCTTGCGCATGGCCGACTGGGCGTTGGCGCGCAGGTTCGTCTGGTCGGTGTGGCCGTTGTTCTTGACTTCGGCGGTCTGACTGCCGAGCAGGCGCGCGGTAGACGTTTCGTAGGCGCTGAGTTCCACGGTAATGTGGTCGGGGTCGACGGCGCCGGAAAACTTGAGGTAGATATCGGCACCGAGGGCGAGGCTGGCGAGGTACGACATGTCGTCTTCGGCGTTCGCGATGTCGTTCTGCATGCGTATGACGTCGTCTAGCTGGGAATTGCCTTCGAGGGACTTGACTTCGAACCGTTTTTGCGTGAGGTAGCTGTTGACCGCTTCCGCCATAGCCTTGTACATGGGGTCGTCTTTGGGCGGAACGACCATGATTGTGGGTACGGAAGGCAATTCGGTAGCGGGCGAGGCGGGGGCCGTGCTGGCGGTTTCGGCCATTTCGCTGTCCATCGCCTTATAAGATTCATTCGCCTTGGTACGCGTCAAGGACGGGTCCGGGGCGTACTTCGGGCCTGTAGAACATGAAACCAGGACGAATGCTGTTGCGCTCGCCCAAAAAGGTAAACTTATCTGCATAGTCATTGTAAAGTTATTTTAATCTTTGTAAAAAGTCAAGAAAAAAAAGAGAATGTGCGTTTATTTACAACGGAAGCACATTTTTTTGATTTTTTTTTGTTAAAGGTGTTTTTTTTCGATTCCCCTATATATCTTTCCTTTTAGGTGGTACTCGTATGAGCGAAAAGTGGATTTGGTTGCCCGACTGGGCCTCTGACTTGACTTTATGGGAAGACGACTTGACGGACGTCGATTCCTCGGCTCATCATGTGTTTATACCGTACGAGAAGATGGTGAAAAACCTCGATAGCTTGTACAAAATTGCGGGCATGCCGGCGGCAAGCACCGTAGTGGGCTGGGGCATGGGCGCCTTCGTGATGCTCATGAACGCGGCGAACAGGCCTGCCGACCAGAAGTGGATATTGCTTGCGCCGTTTGCGGATTTTTGCGACGATGCCGGAGACTGGACGGAGCAGAACCTGACGTTCATGGCAAGGCAGATACGCACCACCATCGAGCCCGCGCTCAATTCGTTCCAGGAACAGTTTGAAGGTGAATTTGGCGAGTGGCAAGACGACTGGCGCCGTGCCGCAAGCAAGATGGACCCGGAACTGCTCGCCGAGGGAATCAACTACCTGGCGCACAACAGCCTTGCAAAGCCGCTCGAGAACAGCGCGAATATCCAGGTGCTGTATGGCCGCATGGACCAGGCGATTCCGCCTGCGCAAACTTTAAAACTCAAGGAATTCCTGCCTGGCGCCGAATTCAAGGAACGCCCCAAGGCAGGTCACTGGCCGCCGATGCTACTCCTGTAGGGGAGCTTCGCGGAATTTTCCGCATCTAGACAGCGCGAAAGCGGCAATCAGGTACACAAGGAAGAACCACAGCAAGGCGGTTTCAACGGAATCGCCGATATGCTGGTACAGCGTGTCGCGGCTCTTGAGCTGCATCTTGCGGATGACGACACGGTCGGTGAAGATTTCCGTATTCTTGTCAAAATGGCCGTACTGGTCGATAAAGGCGGTGATGCCGCTGTTCGCGAGTCTTGCGGTGGGCATGCCGTTCTCGATGGCGCGGTAGCGCACGAGGTTCAAGTGCTGGTAGGGTGCGGTACTGCGGCCGAACCATCCGTCGTTCGTGATGTTCACCATCAGGCGAGAACCTTCGTTGATGGCCTCGCGCACGAGGTCGCCGAAGATGGCGTCGTAGCAGATGAACGGCGTCCACTTGAACTTGCCGTACACGGGAGTTTCCTTGCCCGGCACAAAGTCGCCTTCGCCCAGATCCACGTAGTTCAAGATGGGGAAGATGTCGTCGAACGGGATGCGCTCGCTGAAGGGGACGAGGTGCTTTTTGATATAGCGCTGGTAATGGTCCTGGTCGTCGGGCGTAAACAGGAACGAGGCGTTGTAGATGTCGAACTTGCGCGGGCTGCCCGGCTTGTTCCGCTTGTAGTCGAGGGCACCCGTGAGGATGCTCGCGTTATGGCGGTTGGCGAGCTCGTGCAGGTCGTCGATTGTCTTGCGCTGGCGACGGATGTGGTCGGGGATGGCCGTTTCGGCGAGGATGACGATGTCCGTGCCTCCGGGGACGCTGTCGTTCACCATGCCGAACGTTTTCGCGATAATGCGGTCGTAACGTTCACGGCTCCACTTTTCGCCCTGCTGGATGCTCGGCTGGATGAGCGCCATTTGCGGAGCTTCGTCGGAGTCGCTGCCGTAGAAGGGCTGGGCTTCCGGCTTGGATAGGACGATGTGCCCGTAGGCGAGCAAAATGGCGAGGATGATGGCGGGGACCGCTACCGGCCACTTGGCGCGGATTCCCGGACGTACGACAGCTTTCGCGACAACCATGTTGGAGGCGATGATGAGCGTGGTATAGCCGAAGATGCCGATGATGGAGAGCATCTGGATGATTTCGAGATTGCTTCCGAAAGTGTAGCCGAGATGGCTCCATGGGAAGGCGAAGTCGCCGCGGGTGCGGGTCATCTCGAGGCTTGCGAAAAAGATGGGGTAGAGCGCAAGCAGCCAGGCGCGCCCGTGAATCTTGATTTCGCGGACTACGGTGTAGATGAACGCGGCGAATACGGCGTAGGCGCTAAAGAACGCGATGAGCAGCAATACGCCGAGGCATATGAGCCCGGAAGGGGCGGTCTCGACGTTCATCACGTTGTAAATCCAATAGTAGTTGATGGTGTTGTAAATCATTCCCGACCAGAACGTCGCGAACAGGACTTGCCCGCGGCTGTAGCGGTTCAATACGATAAACCAGGGCGTAAGCAGTACGAGCGCGGCGGGGCCGAGCGGGAACGGCGGGAAGGCGAAGCCGAACAGGATCCACGAGATGGAACTGAGCAGCAGGGCACGCCTGGAATCGAAGTCGCGGAACTGCTTGGCGTTCCAGATTGCAAAGAGGATGACCCAGAAAATGAATACGGGGACGGCCGTGAACGAAAGCTGGAGGAGCCCTGCGTGCCCGGCGGTCAGGTAGTCAATGGCGAGGAAGGCGAACTGCACGATGCTGTAGGTGTACAGTGTGCGTCTGAAGTTCTTGCGGATGGCGCGTGCGAAAAAGAAGAGGAGCGTTAAGACGAGCGGCGCGACTTGCGGGATATGGACGTAGAGTCCCGGCTCGTCGGGACGGAGTACGATAGCGACAACCTCCGCGACAAAAAGGACGGCGAGGTGTATCCAGTAAATTTTCGGGAGCGCCTTAAGCTGCATTTTAATTTTAAACAGAAAATCTCTCATTATCATCCTACAACCCGCTCTTGTTCTGCGGGTTGAATATCAGCACGAATTCGCCCTTGGGCGGGTGCACCTTGAAGTGTGCCGTGATTTCGGCCGGAGTCCCGACAAGGTGCTCCTCGAACTTCTTGGTGAGTTCACGCATGACGGCGATTTTCATGTCACCGAAAACTTGCCCGATTTCTTCGACGAACTTGTCGATGTTGTGCGGGCTCGCGTAAAAGATTTGCGTCGCTTCCTCTTCTTTCAGTTTTTCCAACAGGTGGATGCGCTGGGCGCTCTTTTTGGGCGAGAAGTACTGGAAGGCGAAGTGGTCGGTCGGCATGCCGGAACTCACGAGCGCCGTCACCATGGCGCAACAGCCCGGTATGGAACGTACGGGGATTCCTTCGCGTACGCATTCGCGCACCAGGTTGAACGCGGGGTCGGCGATTCCGGGAGTGCCGGCGTCGCTTACGAGGGCGATGTCGCCTTCGTTCTTGAGGTACTCCACGTACTTTGGCGTGACTTTTTCCTTGTTGAAGTCGTGGTAGGCTTCCATGGGCGTGGTGATTCCGTAGGCGTCAAACAGCACGCGGCTGTGGCGCGTGTCCTCGGCGAGCACGAGCGGGACTTCCTTGAGAATCCGCACGGCCCGGTAGGTGATATCTTCCATGTTCCCGATGGGAGTCGCGACTATATATAATGTATGCATGTCAGTAATCGCTCGCGCTGTTGAGGTCGGCCTGGCGGTTTCTGAGTTCGAAGGAGAGACGCTGGACGAGTTTCTTGTGCATTTCGCTGGAGGCCTCGTTCAGCAGGTCGCTGCGCATCATGCCGTACCAGAACGCCTGCACGCGGCTTTCTTCGGTGAATTCGACGCGCTTTACGAGTGTGCCGTCGCAAAAGATGCGGGCGGAGAGCGTGTAGGTCCAAGTCTCGTCGACAGGGAGCGCTGGCCAGAAGGGGATGATTGTCGCGCCGAGGCCCCAGGCGCTCGCGGGCGCGTTCTGCTGGACTTGCGCCTGGACTGCCGCGACCCCGCGGCAGTGTTCCCGCGGGAACGCCTCGGCGTCGGCTGCTGCGGTATAGGCGCGTAGCAGGTCCTGGCTCATCTCGACGGAATCCCCGTTTACCACAACGGGAATACTCCCGAAGAAGCTGAACTTCTCGGTAGTCAGGGGGACGCCTTCCAGGTCGGAGTGCGTGAGGTCTACGGAACAGCCCGCAAAGAACGAAACTGCGACCGCGGCCGTCAAAAGCAGGATGTTTCGGGTAAAGCGCATGCCATAAATATAGAACATATCTTTGAAATGTTATATTTCGGGCATGGAATCGCCCGCCTACTTCCTCTGCGACGCCCACTTGGGCATAGAACCTCCGGGATGCGTCCCCGACAGGGAGGCAAAGCTCGTGCGCCAGCTCGAATCGTGGGTGGGCAAGGCGAGTCACGTGGTTATCGTGGGCGACCTGTTCGAATTCTGGTACGAATACCGCTA
>CADBLC010000055.1 GCA_902795385.1 Fibrobacter succinogenes
CGAAATCCTGGAAGATGGCGAGTACAAGACTTACCGCATCGACCCCAAGGACTTCGGCATCCCCTCCGTGGATCCCGAAGACCTCGCCGGCGGTACGGGAGTCGACAACTTCAACCTCGCTCTCGACGTGCTGAACGGCAAGGGCCGCCCGGGCATCAAGTACGCCTGCGCCCTGAATGCCGGTGCCGCCCTCTACATCAGCAAGAAGGCCGCCAGCATCAAGGAAGGCTTCGACAAGGCCATGAAGGCGATGGAAGACGGCTCGGTCCTCAAGAAGATCGAGGAAGTGAAGGCTGCGACCAACTCGTAAGGAGATCCCCGCCTTCGCGGGGATGACAAATGGGAAAGGGTTATAGAATAAATCTATAACTCGCGGCATATAAAAAGTATTGGACACCCGCTTTCGGGTGTTCTATATTTGCGGCCGAAAAACATGTTAGCCAAGGTGGGTCTAGAATGGAAAAACGTACAAGTCTCTTTTCGAATGGAATTATCTGGTTCGGTGTCGCGATATCTGTTTCTGAAATTGAGGCGGGCATCGAAATCGGTGCTGCGTCTGCACCCGGTTCCCTCTGGCTCCCGCTGATTCTCGGCCACGTCTTGGGCGGCATACTGCTCTTTTTCGTGGGCCTTATCGGTGCACGCGTGCGCCTGAACGCGATGGAAACGACGCAATCGACGTTTGGCAAGTACGGCTCCAGGTTCTTTGCGGCACTGAACGTTTTCCAGTTGCTCGCCTGGGTGGCCGTGCTGAACGCACAGGGCGTTTCCGCCTTGGCGGGCCTTAACTTGCCCGTCTCCTTCCCTATCACTTGCGTGATTCTCGCGGTGCTGATTGGCATCTGGGTGTTTGTCGGGCTCAAGCGTTCCGCGAACGTGACGACGGTCGTGATGGCGGCGCTTGCCATTTTGCTTGCCGTGCTTACGGTTAAGCTGTTCGGCATTGGCGGCGCTTCGGGCACGACCGTCGCCGGCGTTACCGCCGGGGCCGCCGCTGGTTCTGCTGCCCTGCTCGGCTTCTGGAACATCTTTGAGATTTCCATCGCCATGCCCATCTCCTGGCTCCCCGTGATTTCGGACTACACGAAGGACGTGGAAAACCCGGTGAAGGCAACGGCGGTTTCCGCGGCGGCCTACACGTTCGCGAGCCTCTGGATGTACATTCTCGGTATCGAGATTGCGGGCATCGGCGCGAACAACAATATCGCGCAGGCCATCCTCCTCGCGGGTCTCGGCATCCCGGGCATCATTATCGTGGTGCTCTCTACCGTCACGACGAACTTCCTTGCGGCAAACTCCGCAGGCGAATCCTCCAAAGCGATTTACGGCAAGATCAACCCGAAGATTGCGGGCGTTATCGTGAGCCTCTTGAGTGCGGCGCTTGCCATTTCGGGAATCATGGAACACTACATCAGTTTCCTGTACTTGATTGCCTCGGTATTTGCGCCCATGGCAGCGGTTCTGCTCGTCTCGTTCTACTTCGGGAAGACCGGCGCAGTTCATACCGGCGAAGAAACTGCCCGCGTATCCGGCAAGGCTTTCTGGATTTGGAACCTTTTCGCGTGGCTTGCAGGCTTTATCGTGTACCAAGTGGCCGAACGCCTCGATTCCGTGCCGCTCGGCCCCACGCTCCTCGCCGTCATCGTATCTGCCGCCTTTGCTTACGGCCGCGTGCTGTTCGTATCGCGCCGCGCCTCGTAATTAATTTCTAAATTTCTAATTGTTATGCCACAAAAGAAAATTGCGCTCATCAACGATATCACCGGATTCGGTCGCTGCTCGGTCGCCGTCATGGCTCCCGTCATCTCGGCCATGAAAATCCAGGCGGTCGCGGTGCCTACAGCAATCCTCTCGACGCATACGCAGTTCCCCAAGTATTTCTTTGACGATTACACACCCAAGATGCGCGACTACATCCAGACGTACAAAGATCTGGACATGAGCTTCGATGCCATCGCGACAGGATTCCTCGGCTCCGAGGAACAGGTGGACATCGTTATCGACTTCATCAAGACTTTCAAGAAGAAGGGCGTGTTCACGCTTGTTGACCCGGTGATGGGCGATTACGGCAGGCTCTACACCACGTACACGCCGGAACTTTGCGAAAAGATGCGCGCGCTCGTGCATTACGCCGACATCCTCACGCCGAACCTCACCGAGCTCTGCTCGCTCACGGGTTCCGAGTACCGCGACGGGAAACTCACTCCGGTCGAAATCGAGAACATGTGCAAGACGCTTGCCGAGCAGGGGCCCGAGCATATCGTGGTGACGGGCATCCATTACAGCAGCAAGCAAATCATGAATTTCGTTTACAGCAAGGGCGAAGAACCGAAAATCGTGATGGCCGACCGCATCGGCGGCGACCGCAGCGGAACGGGCGACGTGATAAGTGCTGTAATCGCCGGCATGTACCTGAACGGCCACGATTTTTACGAATCGGTAAAGAAGGCCGCCGAATTTGCGTCCAAGTGCATCGAGTACTGCGAACAGAATAATGTTCCCGACCATTGGGGCCTGAGTGTCGAAATGTACCTTCGCGATCTCATAGAAGATTAAAGGGGGTTGAATGATAATTTATACTGTAACTGGAAAGGTCGGCCAGGCGGGCTATTTGGATATCGCCAACAGCGGCGACATTACCGGCAAGAACATCTACGTGAACATGACGAACCGTTGCCCGTGCAACTGCGTATTCTGCCTGCGCCAGACAAAGAAGATGATGGAAGGCAACACGCTCTGGCTCAAGGGTGGAGAACCGAGTGTCGACCAGGTGATGGACATTTTCAATGCGTACGACCTCTCCGTCATCAACGAACTGATTTTCTGCGGCTACGGCGAACCGCTCGAACGCCTCGACGACGTTTGCAAGGTGATTGACTTGCTCAGGGCGAAGTACCCGAAGCTCAAGGTGCGCCTTAACACGAACGGCCTTGCGAACTTGATTCACGGCAAAGACGTTACGCCCGAACTCGAGGGGCGTTTCGACACCGTCTCGATTTCGCTGAACGCCCCGGACGCCGAGGAATTCCTCGCGCTCACGCGTTCCAAATTCGGCATCAAGTCTTATGACGCCCTCAAGGAATTCGCCGTACTTGCGAAGGCCCACGTGAAGAACGTGGTCATGACCGTCGTCGAGAAGGTGATGCCCGAAGAAAAAATCGAGATTTGCCGCAAGACCTGCGAAAATCTGGGCGTCACGCTCCGTGTAAGGCCCTTCGAGGAATAATTTCCTTATAACCCCTTGACCGTGTAATAGATTTAAGCTATATTTTTCCCTACTAAACAAATAGGAAATTAAGGCGGGTACCAATGACCCTTCAACAACTTCGTTACGCCATCGGCATCGCAGAAACCGGCTCCTTCAACAAGGCCGCCGAGAAGCTCTACATTTCGCAGCCTTCCCTCACGGCTGCCATCAAGGACCTCGAGGACGAGCTCAACATCCTCATCTTCAACCGCTCCAGCCGCGGCGTAAAGCTTACGAACGAAGGCGAAGAATTCATCTCGTACGCCCGCGAACTCTACCACCACTACGAAACCGTGCTCGACAAGTACGGCAAGATTGGCAAGCGCAAAAAGAAGTTCGGCGTTTCCACCCAGCACTATTCCTTCGCGGTCAAGAGCTTTGTCGAGACGGTCAAGCTGTTCGACACCGACAAGTACGAATTCGCCATCCGCGAAACCCGCACCAAGGAAGTCATCGAAGACGTCGCCTCGTTCAAGAGCGACATCGGCATTTTGTACCTGAGCGATTTTAACCGCAAGATCATCACGAACCTGCTGAACGCCCGCGACCTCGCGTTCCACAAGCTCATTGACTGCAAGGCCTATGTTTACCTGTGGAAGGGCCACCCGCTCGCCAAGAACAAGTTCATCACGCTCGATGAACTTGCGGAATACCCGTGCCTTTCGTTTGAGCAAGGCGACAACAGTTCCTTCTACTTTGCCGAAGAGATATTGAGCACCAACGAATACAAGCGCACCATCAAGGCGAACGACCGCGCCACCATGCTGAACCTGATGATTGGCCTCAACGGCTACACGCTATGCTCTGGCATCATCTGCGAAGAACTGAATGGCGGCGACTACCTGGCCGTGCCCTTCAAGGACAAGAGCGAGGAATCCCGCCGCGTCATGGAAATCGGCTACATCGCCAAGCGCAACATGCTGCTCGGACTTGTCGGTGAACGCTATGTTGAGGAACTGCAAAAATACCTTGCGAACTGCAAGGTATAAAGTGGCAATCTTTAGCGGTTGTTCAAGTATTCCAAGACCTTGTTCGTAAGGTCGTTTTCCTTCTTCCAGAAAACAACGGCTCCCGTCGCACGGTCCACGACCATGTCGTAGCCTTCCTGCAGGGCGATTTCGTTAATCGCCTTGCGGATAAGCTGGATAATCGGCGCGCTCACCTTCTCGTTTTCGGTGATGAGTTCGCCCTTACGGCCGTACACGCGGTCGATAAAGTTCTTGAGTTCCGTATCCTTCTTGTTGTACTCGGCCTCGAGCTCGCGCTTCTTTTCGTCGCTGAGCATCAGCACCTGCTTGTCGAGCTTTTCCTTGATGGCCGCGAGTTCCTTTTGCAGGAGGTTGCCCTGCTGTTCCCACTTGGCCACCTGGCGGTCATATTCTTCCTGGGCACGCTTGGTTCCCTTGTAACCGTCGAAGATGAGCTTGGAATCTACGTGCGCAATGCGGAGTCCGTCTTCCGCAAAAGACGCCGCACCAAACGCAAGCACCATCACAAGAATCAGACGTTTAAGCATATAGCCTCCTTAGAATCCCTGGCCAATGACAAAGTTAAACTGCATGTCGCCCACTTCGGTACGTTGCAGGCCCGAGTAGGTTTCGCCCACATCCATCGGCCAGGCAAAGTCGAAGCCGATAATACCGAGCATCGGCACAATCACGCGGAAACCGAAGCCCATATCTTTTTTGAGGCTTGTCGGATCCCATTCGTTGAGCGGGTTGCGGCTCGGCTTGGGCACCTTCGTGCGCGGGTCGTAACGGTCACCGAACACGTTACCCGCATCGAAGAAGAACGGCAACAGGTAGAACACCTGCGGGACAATACCCAGCTGGAGTTCTGCACCTACATACTGGTAGCTGCGGCCCAGGCGGCGGTAACCGATAGAGCCCGAGCTGTAACCACGCATCATGCCTTCGTAACCGAGCACACCGCCCATCGTGTAGAGCGTACGGTACTGCAGCTGGTCACCAAAGATGACGCCATATTCGTTGGTAAGCGCAATCGCCAAGCGGTCGCGGAATAGCGGGAACCACCACTTGATAGTGAGTTCCGTCTTGATGAATTCAAAGTCGCTGAACAGGGTCTCGTCGGCCCACTGCACGTCGAGCACGTAGCGGGAACCTTCCGTCGGGAACTGCGGCAAGTTCTTGTCGTCACGCACGAGGCGGAAGTTGAGCGCCGATTCGACACCGGTGTAAACCACGTAGCTGTCGTCGATGTTCGGGCCCTGCTTGTTCATGAGCCAGCTGTAACCGATCTGGCCGTAGAAGTAGTCGTCGGGCCACTTGAGGCGCTTGCCCAGGTAAACGCTACCGCCGTAACGAGTGATGTCGGGGTCGTCGTAGCGGGACATGTTCCACCAGCTATAGCTGAGACTCGTACCGAGAGTGATCGGCTTGTCGAACAGCCAGGGTTCCTGGAAGCTGATAGAGGCGCTCTTCTTGTCTTCACCGTATTCCAAGCTGAGAGAGGCGGCCTGGCCGTTACCCATACAGCAGTTCGGGATAGAAATGCTAGCCGTACCCACGAGACCGTCGCTTTCGCTGTACGATACACCGAGGCTGAACTGGCCCGTACCGGCTTCCTTCTCCTGCACCGTGAAGTCGAGGTCCACTTCCTGTTCGCCCACGACCTTGATGTCCGGAGTGACCATGTCGAAGTAGTTGAGCTGCATGATTTCGCGGAAGCTACGTTCGAGCAGGGACTGGCGGTACGTATCGCCCGGATACAGGCGCACTTCGCGGCGGATAACCTTCTCGTTCGTCTTGGTGTTGCCGTGGATGTGCACCTTGTGGATGCTGGCCGGCAAGCCTTCGTGCATGCGGTAAGTCAGGTTCACGATGGAGTCGTTCGTAAAGGTGCGTTCTTCCTCGAAGTTCGCGAACAGGTAACCGTCTTCGCGGTAGGCATCGAGCAAGGCCTTCTTGGAGGCATCGTAGACATACTGGTCGAACACTTCGCCACTATCCAGACGGTAAGCGTAATTCAACACCGGGTCGGTCAAAACTTCGTTACCCGAGAAGTGCAGCGAGCCCATGTAGTAGCGGCGGCCTTCCACCATGGTGATGTGGATGCGCACGGCGCTCGACGTCTTGATTTCGTCGTACTTGTTCAAGACCGGGAACATGTCCTCGATCATGTAGCGCACAAGGAGCTTTTCTTCGTATTGCGAAAGCTTCTTCTTGTTTCTCAGTTCGTAAATCTTCGGGTTGTTGAACTTGCGTCCGTCCACAATCTTGAGCCATTCCTTGCGGGACTTCTCGTAGCGGATAATGTCGTTCAACGCCTTCAGGGCGTCTTCTTCGGACTTGACCTGCAGTAGCGGACGGGACACGTACCCGTGCGCACCGACGCGTTCCTTGCGGTAGTAGTGCGTCACTTCCATGGTCGGCTTGCCAGCCATCTTGTAGAGCGCGGTCGCGGAATCGCCCAGGGCCCTGTTCAGCTGGTCGTACATGACCTTCAGGTCGCCACCGACCGGGACCATTCGTCCCAGATAGAACAGGCAGGTGGAGTCCGGCATGTATTCGGCGTAGTACTCGGTCAGTTCGGCATCCAGGTAACCAAAATGGCGGATGGCGTTCAATACGGTATCGCGGTCAGCCTCGAACACGGCTTCCTTGAATTCGCCGCCGCCCCACCACTGGTCGATCTTGGAAAGCATGTGTTCCATCACGTCTTCGGCAGGCACGTGGTCGTTACCCTTGATGACAATATCGCGGACCTTCACCTTTTCGCCCTCGCGGATGATGAAGGTGACCTTGTTCATGTTCTCGTCCGTAGCTTCTTCCCTGTAGCCGACCTCGGCCAGCAGGTAGCCCTCGGAGCGGTAGTAGTCCAACAGGGCCTGGCGGTCGCGTTCCAGCTGGCTCTTGCTGTACACCTGGCCGGCGACCATGCGGATCTTGAGGCGGAGGTCTTCTTCCGAAATTTCGTCACAGCCGTCCAAAACCGCCGTATCGAGAGCAGGCAGTTCCTTGATCTTGAAAATCAGGTCTACGTCGGTTCCGGATTCCAGGTAGTCGATCCAGGCGGTCACGTCGTCAAAAAGCCCGGATTCGTAAAGGCTGGTCACGGCGCTCTGGACCTTGTCGGTCAAAGCCTTCGGGGAGTATGTCTGGCCAGCGCGTATCCCGATTCTGCTCAAGACAGAACGCTGGTCCATGTTTTGGTTTCCTTCAACCCGGACCTGGTTGATTCTATTTTCAGCCATGTAGTCTTGCGACAATTGAGACATGTCGAGCAGCTGGGCCTGCACAAGTCCAACTAAAGCGAGTACTAGAACGAACAAACGAGAGCGCAGAATAAACCTACCTATAGATACAGAAATTTTGCCAAAATACCGCCCAAAAATACAAAAAATAAACCAGTCCCGCCCACCCTACAGGCCATAATACCTCGTTACATTACATGAACGCACTATTACACACCATGTAAAGCGTTCCCCCACCCCCTTTTTTAAAAAAAGAAAAACTTCCTTTTCATACGCCAGGTTTTCCGAAATAATTTTATATTCATAGGCGCAAAATTCAACTAAAGGAACCCCTATGCGTTCAACCGCCTGGAATGACGAAGAAAACAAGGTCCTGCCCGAAATGGCACTGGACTTCATGCCCGAAGAAAAATTGCGTGACCTGCAGCTGCAGCGTATGCGCGCCACCGTAAAACTTGCCTACGAGAAAGTTCCGCTTTTCCGTGAACGCATGGACGAGAAGGGCCTCAAGCCCGAAGACATCAAGACTCTCAAAGACGTTGCGAAGCTCCCCTTCACCATGAAGAAGGACTTGCGCGACACCTACCCGTATGGCCTGTTCGCCGTAGACCTGAGCGAAGTCGTGCGCCTGCACGCCAGTTCGGGCACCACCGGCAAGCCCATCGTTGTTGGCTACACCAAGGAAGACATGGACGTGTGGGCCCAGGTCGTGAAGCGCGGACTCCTCGCTTGCGGCTTCCGCAGCACCGACATCGTGCAGAACTTCTACGGCTACGGCCTGTTCACCGGCGGTCTCGGCATCCACGGCGGCTTTGAAGCCCTCGGTGCGACCGTCATTCCCATCAGCGGCGGCAATACCGAACGCCAGGTGATGCTCATGAAGGATTTCGGCGTTACCGCGGTAGGCGGAACGCCCAGCTACTTTGTCCGTATCATCGACGTTGCCGAAAAGATGGGCGTCAACATCCGCGACCTGAAGGTGAAGCGCGGTATCTTCGGTGCAGAACCGTGGAGCGACGGCATGCGCGACTACATCGAAGAAAAGACCGGCATCAAGGCATACGACATCTACGGCCTTTCCGAAATCGTTGGCCCGGGCGTGGGCTGCGAATGCGAGTGCCGCGACGGCATCCACATCTTCGAAGACCATTTCTACCCCGAAATTGTGGACCCGGAAACGCTTGAACCGCTGCCGGACGGCGAAGAAGGCGAACTCGTGCTTTCTACGCTCAGCAAGAAGGCCATGCCCATCATCCGCTACCGCACCCGCGACATCACCGCCATCGAAAAGACCAAGTGCAAGTGCGGCCGCACCATCCGCCGCATCCGCCGCATCGGCCGCCGCAGCGACGACATGATTATCATGCGCGGCGTGAACGTGTTCCCGAGCCAGATCGAGACGGCCCTCCTCCGTGCAGAGAAGGCACTGCCGCAC
>CADBLC010000056.1 GCA_902795385.1 Fibrobacter succinogenes
CAAAAATCCCCCGGATTTCTCCGGGGGACCTTTGCAGCGGGAAGAGCGAGATTCGAACTCGCGATAGGATTAAGTCCTATACGTCCTTAGCAGGGACGCGCCTTCGGCCAACTCGGCCATCTTCCCATCTTGGGGACACTAATTTTACTTAATTTCGGCCAAATTTTCAAGGGTATGGGGCCATTTTTTGCACATTTTCTATCTTTGGACTATGCGCCTTTTGAAAAAATTGCTCAAAATCGTCGCGGCATTCACACTGGTGGGACTCATCTGCTGCATTCCCGCCTACATTATCATATTCAAAATCCTGCCGGACCGCGACCCCGACAACTTGTTCAACCGAAATACCATCCTGCAAGTCCTTTCAGGAGAAACGCGAGTCTTCTATAACGACGGAAACGAGCTCCTGGGCGCTTTCTTCGACGCGAACCACCGCGTATACGTCCCCTACGGCGATATCCCGGTCAACATCGTGAACGCACTGGTGGCCGCCGAAGACGCTGGCTACTGGAGCCACGACGGATTCAGCATCCACGGCTTTGTCCGCGCCATGGCATCGAACCTCAAGAGCGGCCACATGCGCCAGGGCGGTTCCACGCTCACGCAGCAGGCCGTCAAGAACATCTTCGGCCGCGAAGAGAGGAGCGTCAAGGAAAAGTTCAAGGAACTGATGAACGCGCTCCGCATGGAAAGGCATTTCACCAAGGAAGAAATCCTGGAATTCTACCTGAACCAGTTCCACGTATCGGGAACCGGCAAGGGCGTGGCCATCGCGGCACAGTACTTCTTCAACAAGGACCTCAGGGCATTGACGCTCGCCGAGTGCGCCTTTATCGCGGGCTCGGTCAAGGGACCGTTCAACTACGACCCGTTCATCCAGCGCAACGTGGAGCGCAGGGAAAAGGCCATCGCCCGCGGCGAGGAACGCCTACGCTACGTACTCGGGCGCATGGTCGAAGAAGGCTACATCGAAAAAGAGGACATGGAAAAGGCGCTCGCCAAACCGCTGGAATTCAACCACGGCAACTTCCGCTTCACCATGAGTACCACGCTCGAACGCCTCGAAGAAAAACTCGACACCGACTTCTTCCACGACCTGTTCGAAAAGGAAGGCATCGAGGACTGGCGCAAGGCTCAGCTCGAAATCGTGACCACACTCGATGCGAGGAGCCAAGACGCCGCCAAGCGCGCCTTGCAGACAAACATCAGTAACCTGCAGATGCAGCTGGGCGGTTTCGTATTGCCCAAGGCCGAGTTCGCGAACCGCGCCCAGAGCGCCCGCCTGGGCGACTACCTGTACGGCACGGTCGACAGCGTGTTCTTCGACGACACGGGCAAGCTCAAGAGCCTCAAGCTCGACTTCGGACAGCTCAAGGGCGTTGTGACCGAAAAAGCCGTGAAGGAATTCGGCAAGCAGGCCGGCGGCGACGTGAACAAGATTCTCGCGGCGCAACTCAAGCCGGGCGCCATCTTGCTGGTGAGCGTCATCGGCGAAAAGGATTCCACCGGGTACGCCCCGTGCAAGATAGAGACCGAACCCGTATTGCAGGGAGGCCTCGTCGCCATCCAGAACGGCAAGGTCATCGCAAGCCAGGGCGGCTTCCACAATACCGGATTCGACCGCAGCTTCAAGGCGCTCCGCCAGCTCGGTTCCAGCTGGAAGCCCCTGCTGTACGCACTCGCCCTGCAGCACCACTGGAACTACCTGGACGAACTCGAGAACGAATACAACGTATTCCAGTACACGAACCAGTTCTACTTCCCGCGCCCCGACCACAAGAACAAGGGCGACGTCGTTACAATCGCCTGGGCCGCCACGCGCTCCGAGAACATCGCAAGCATCTGGCTTTTGGAGCACCTGCTCGACAAGTTAGACAAGAACGAATTCGAGGAAGTCGCAACGCAGAACGGGTTCGCCCGCGGCGCCGACGAAGAGGACAAGGCCTTCTACGAACGCCTCCGCGACAAGTTCGGCCTCACCATGAAGGAAGAAGTCAAGCGCGAAATCGAATTCACCAAGGCACGTGACGCGCTCGTGGAACGATACAGGAACGAAGGCAAGAGCGCGAAGGCCCGTGCCATACAGGCGCTCCGCTACGGCACCTACACCGACCTCGGTATCAAGCAGGCCAAGAAAGACGCGACCCTCACCAAGTATCTGTACCACAACTACAAGCACTATGCCGAGGTGCTCCGCGCCCGCGAGGCACGCGAACTCGACCCCGAGTCTGCCGGAATGCTACCGCCGCTCGACAGCGTCATGCTGTTCCCCGACATGAGCCTCGCCGACTTCAAGCGTCTGAACACGATGATCGAGCCGACCGACCCGGAAGCCGACTACCTGGATGCAGAGCACCTGCGCTACTGGCCCGACTACCGCCGCGCGCTCTCCATGGCCGAATTCGCAAGGTTCGCGAACGAAATCGGCATCCACCAGAAGTTGCAGAAAGTGTTCAGCATGCCGCTCGGCGTGAACGAGATTACGCTCGCCGAAATCAGCACCGCCTACCAGACCATCCTCACCGGCAAAATCTTCAAGTGCAAGGATGGCGAATGGACGGACCCGTGCTTTATCAAGGAAATCAAGAACCGCGACGGACGCGTGATCTTCAGGAACGAGATCGAGAGCAAGACCGTGCTCGACGATACCGTCACTACGCAGATGGGCGTGATGTTGCGCTCGGTGTTCACGAACGGAACCGCGCATAGCCAGCTCAAGGCACTCTCCGTCAAGAGCCCCGACAACTCCACGACGCTCCGCTACCCCGCCCTCGGCAAGACGGGCACCACCAACGACTACAGGAACGTCGCGTTCATGGGCGCGCTCCCCACCTACGTAGAAAGCAAGAACGGCGTCGCGCTCGATTCCGTGGTCGCCATCGGCAGCTACGTGGGCTTTGACGACAACAAGCCGCTCAAGTCCGGACGCACGCGCATTGCAGGCGCCTCGGGTGGCCTACCGCAGTGGGCCGCGTTCGCCAAGGAAGAAATCAACATCCTCGGCATCCCCGAAAAAATCGACTTCCTCGACATTTCCATTCTCGCCACGGGCGAAGTCCCGCTCATATTGACGAACGAACGCGGTGAACTCACCGTCGACCCGATGACAGGTATCGCCATGGCGGGCGCAAGCATTTCCGAAGGCCGTCCGCTCCCGTGGCTCGATGTTCCGGGATTCACGCCGCCGCAGGTGCAGGAACGCGCCGCCGAGGCCAGCGCCGAGATGGGCATCATTACGAGCCTGCCCACGCCCGGCACCGCCGAAGAACCGGCCGCAGGCCCCGACGCAGGCGCCATGGCCGCACAGGCAAGCACCGAAGCCCCGGCCGAGGCGGCAGGCGCAACACAGCCCGCCGCTACTGCCGAGCCCGCGCCGACGCAGGCCACCGCACCGGTCACGCCGCCCAAGGCTGCCGCAATGCCCAAGGACGACGACTGGGATTTGCCCGAAGGCCTGGACGGAAACGCGTTTGTGCCTATCGAAGCGGAGTAAAAAATGCGCATGAAATTCTTGACAAAATCTATCCTGATGGCGACAGCATCATTCGCGCTTGCCGCCTGTGCGGGTAACGCTCCCCGCCCGGCAACGGAAAGCGAAGCTCCCGCCGGCGACACCGTCGCCACAGCGCCCGAGGCACAGCAGGGCGAAGCCGTATTCGTCTCCACCTCGCTCGACAGCTACCGCCTCGCCACTCCCGAAAAAACTCCGCAGTTCAATACCGCCAAGGATTCCGGCACGGCAAGCACCGTAACGAATCCGCAGCAGTCCACGGCGCAGGAATCCACCAGGGTCGTCGATCCGTACACGGCCTTCCCCGAACTTGCCGAACAAGTTTTCGCCCACACGAACGAACTCATCAAGGCGGGCATGCCCGATTCCGCGACCGCCTACCTCCAGCGCTTCCGCATCATCAAGCCACTCTGGGCCACCTGGGAAACCCGCACGGATTCCATCCTGTTCGCCCTCGGCAAGGAACGCGCCGACAAGGCAAAGGCATTCGAGCCGCTCGTCCTCGAAATCCAGAACATGAACCGCGCACAGGCCGCCTACAGCATGGTCGCAAGCACCGCCGACAGCCTTATCGCGCTTACCCCCGGTGATTCCCTTACCGCCTGGGCGAATGCCCAGAAGCAGACCGCCTACAACAACACTCTCGCGAAGGCCAAAAAGGAATACGCCGAAATCAAGTCGCTCGCCGACGACAAGGCGCAATTCGCGGAAGCCAAGAAAAAAGCCAACGAATTCCTGCTGCGCTACCGCGACTTCGACGAAGTCCTGCACATCCAGGAACTCATCGCGCACATCGAGGAACTCGCCCAGGCCACCGACGCCGAAGCCGTGAAATTCTGGGAAAAGAACGATCCGGCCCAAGCTCTCGCCAAGGCCAACGAACTCATCAAGGCCGGCAAGTACGGCGAAGCCAAGAAGCTCCTCGTAAAGCTCAAGGCCAGCAAGCTCCGCAAGGAAGCGAACGAGAAGTACAAGGTGCTCGCCGATTCCTTCTGCAACGAGCAGCGCAAGGCCACGTCGCAGCTTTTTGCCAAGGCGCAAAAGCAGAAGGACGACGCCAAGAAAAAGGAACTCCTGAAGCAGGCCATCGCGCCGCTCGACAAGTGCCTCTCGGAATACCCCGAGAATAGCCAGAAGCAGAAGGTCGTCAAGAACAGGCAATTCCTCGAGAAGGAACTCGCCAAATGATTGACGCGGAATGGTGGCCGTACGCGCAGTACCCGGCCTTCTTTACCCTCGGACTAATCGTAAGCCTCATCAACAGCATCGCGGGCGGCGGTTCCACGCTTAGCCTCCCCATCATGATTTTCCTCGGGATGCCCGCCACCGTCGCAAACGGCACGAACCGCATCGGGCTTATCATCGGGAACCTGAGCAGCGTCTATAACCTCGCGCGGCACGGCTACCTCGACAAGAAGATTTTCAAGCAGCTCATCATCCCCACGTTCGTGGGCGCCCTCATCGGCGTCTGCTTCTTGGTGCACATCGGTGACCGCGCATTCCAGGCCATACTCGCCTGCGTCATCTGCCTCGTGGTTATCATGAGCAACCTGCGCAAAGACATTCTGGGCAAGCCGCCTGCAACACCGCCGCAAAAGCTCACGTGGAAAGGCGCCATCGGATTCGCACTCATATCCATCTACGGCTGCATCGTGCAGGTGGGCGTCGGATTCGTCCAGATTTTCGGACTCACCCGCTATACCGGACTCGACCCCATCCACGTGAACGCGCTCAAGAACGCCCTGACCACGGTATTCCTCGTCATCGGGACTTTAGCGCTCGGCATCGCGGGCAAAATCGACTGGCCCATCGCCATCATCATGGCCGCGGGCGCCTATGTAGGCGGCTACTTCGGCAGTTTCTTGCAACGCAAAAAAGGCAACCGCTTTATCCAGCACTTCATTAGCGCGACAAGCATCGCCATGGCCATCTACCTGATTGTCGACCTGCTTGTAAATTAATTACGCCCTCTTTTTTTTGCAACTAATTAGTTGCACAGAATCCCAGTCTTTTTTCCTACTTGTTTTGGGAATGGGAAAAAAAGACGAAATACATTTGCTATTTGACAAGATTGTCGGGAACGAGCTATCGAAGCATCGCAGCAACATGAACGGCGCCGCCCAAGAAGACTTGGCACGCAAGGCCGGAGTGTTCCGTCAATGGATTAGCCGGATTGAATCGGGGAAGACAACCCCGACCCTGTTCAACTTTGTCCGGTTCACCATTGCCACAGGAATCGATGGAGTCGATGCTTTCAAGAACATCTTCGACAAATTCATCAAGGAGTCCCTGCCCCTGATGAAGGCGGCCGAAGAAGCCAAATATCAAAAATATCTCGAGCAGACAAAGAAAGAGCGCAAGCGGTAAACCGCCGGCACTAAAGCCCCTCGGCTTTTTCGCCCTCTTTCTTTTCGCGGCGCTCCCGCTTGATTCGCCGACCCCGTTCTTCGAGGGTCTCCTTCAATCCTGCAACCAGTTCGCTTGCTAGCGATTCGTCGCCCGCGGCGAGCCGCTCCTTTGCCGCACGGTCGAGCAACTTGATGCGCGCCTCCAGGCGGAGCGCCTCCTCATGAGTTTCAAGCTCGAATTTCCGCAGAATGCACTCCGGCGGAAAGGCACGTGTGAACTTGGCTCCCTTGCCCGCCTTGTGCTGTTCAAAGCGGGCTTCAACGTCAACGGCATAGCCCGTATAGATGCGGTTCCCCGCACAACGGAGCATGTAGACATAGTGAGGCATGAGGTGTGAGGTCGGCCGAACTTATTCCTTCTTCGACACGATGCTCATGTAGATCGTACCGAGGATTGCCGCACAGAAGCTGCCGAGCAGAATGCCGAGCTTCGCGGAGTCCTGACGGTCGCCCACGTCAAAGGCAAGGTTTGCCACGAACAGAGCCATCGTAAAGCCGATACCCGCGAGCATGCCACCGCCCCACAGCACCTTCCAGCTGTAGCTCGGTTTCACCGACACGCCCACCTTCACGGCGAGCAGGCTGAACAGGAATATGCCGATAGGCTTGCCAAAAATCAGGGCGAGCGCCACGGCGCCCATCACGGGGATTTCCACGCCGCCGAGCTTGATTTCGACACCCGCGTTGCTGAGTGCGAACAGCGGCATGATGAAGAAGTTCACCCACGGAACAAGAGGCTTGAACAGGCGTTCCTGCATCGAGATACTTTCACGCGCACCGCGCTTGAGGAGCGTAAACACCTCGTACTGTTCGTTGCGGTCCTTCGTCTCGCCCGAAAGCTTGCCGCCAACGCTGCCCGCAAAATTGGCAAGCTTGCCCTTCGCAAGCACGGGCTTCGCCGGAACGGAGAGGCCAAGCAGCACACCCGCGATAGTCGGGTGCACACCGCTCTTCACGAAGAACGCCCACACCGCGACGCCAATAACGCCATGCAGCAGGAGGTTCCTGACACCGATGCGGAACAAGACGTTTATCAATACGAGCAAAGCAAAGCCCGAGCCCAAGGCCAGGAAGTTGATGCCGTCACCGCTCGGGTAGCCAATCGCAATCACCAGAATCGCGCCGATATCGTCGGCAATCGCCAAGGTCAAAATCATCACGCGGAGCGCATGCGGAACCTTACGGCCCAGAATCGCCATGCAGCCCACCACGAACGCGATATCCGTAGCCGTCGGGATTCCCCAACCGTGCGCCGCGCTATTTGCTCCATGCGGGCACAGCAACAAGTAGATAATCGCCGGGAACAGCATACCGCCGGCCGCCGCGATAATCGGCAAACTCGCCGCCTTCGGGTTCCTGAGTTCGCCGTAAGTCATTTCGCCCTTGACCTCGAGACCGATATTGAAGAAGAATATCGTCATCATCGCGTCGTTGATGAGCCAATGCAAGTCAGCCGCACCTAGCCATCCGCCAATCGTAAGCGCGAAGGGCATGTGCCAAAAGTGATGGTACGATTCCGGGGCGAGGTTCGCCCACAGCAAGGCCGCCACCGTCATGATAATCAAAACGATGCCGCCCGTCGTCTCCACCTTCATCAGGCGTTCAATCGGGGTGATAATCTTTCGGATAGATGTTTCCGGAAACAAATCTTCAATCTTGTCGCTACTCGTTACTTTTGCAGACATGGATACCTCAACATCTAAAATAATCATTTTTAAATAAAAAAACCGCCCCGATTGGGGCGGCCTTACGTTTTTTACATACAACTAGAAGAACTGAGGCGGCCAACGCGGGTTCTTGGAGGACATATCGATCTTGTAGAAGTCCTTCTCGAAGCGGCCGTCGTCCATGCCGTACATCTGCATCACGTGGCGGGCAATCCACTTGCCGAGCTTGAGGACCGTCAGCTTCTTGCGGAGGCGGCCCTGGCAGTCGCGGTTCATGATGTCCGGGAGCGTCGAGGTCGTGAGAATCTCGTCGATGGCCGGGCTGTTCAACTTTTCACGGGCTTCGGCACTGGTGTGGAAGTGCGTCACGCCGAAGCACACGCGGTTCGGGTGGCCCTTCTTGATGTGTTCGCAGCACTGCACGATGGTCGTACCCGTACGCACCATGTCGTCGAACACGATCACGTCCTTGCCCTCGATTTCTTCGATGCTGATGTCGGAGAGTTCCGGGTTGAAGGTCATGCTGATTTCACGTTCGCCGGTACGGACCTTGTCCATCACCACGCGCTTGCACTCGGGGAGCTGCAGGGCGTCGTACACCGCGTTCATGAACGGGCGGGCGCCCTTGTCCGGGGAGACAATCACGAGGTTGTTGCCATCCTTGCCGGTCTGGACGAAGTTGCTGCTCTTGATGTAGTGGGCGTACACATCCGTCGGGATGAGGTTGTGGAAGTTGCCCTCGAAAATTTCGCTGAAGAGGTTTTGCACCTTGACGCTGTGGTTGTGGACCGTCACCACGGCATCCACGCCGGACTTCTTGAGGAGTTCGGCGTAAAGAAGGCTCGTGAAGGCCTGGCCGTCGAACTTCTTCAGGTCGATGTCCGGGCGGTCCTTCTCGAGGGGGCCGATGCGGTGCGGGCCGCGATCCTGGGCGCTGTAGAACAGGTCGGGCTCGACGAGCACCACCTGTTCGGCACCGTTGTCCTTGGCGGCGCGGGCCAGGATGCAGTTGCGCATGGCGTAGTCGTTACGGCTGCGTTCGTGGTTCGAAACCGAGCAAATCAACACGATCTTGCCTTCCAAGCGGCGGCCGATATGTTCCATATCGTCCACGTCCAGCATGTAGCGGGGGCAGAATTCGGAGTTGGCGAAGGTCTTCAGGGAGACCACGTCGGAGATGTCTTCACGGAGGCCGATGTACTGGGCCATGTCGATGGCGAACGGGTCATCGGTGAAGTTGCCGGTCACGATAAAACGATCTGACATATTTGCGCCTTCTTAAAGAGGTTGTTTTCTGGTAGCAC
>CADBLC010000057.1 GCA_902795385.1 Fibrobacter succinogenes
TCCATCTTCACGAACTTGTAGTTCGGCTTTCCTTCGATATCCCTGAGGTTCGCGAGGTTGCCGGCGTAGGTGAGCTTGTCGAGGTTGATAATCTTGTATTCCGGGTACTTGTTGACAAAGAGGCGCACGACGTGGCTTCCAATAAACCCTGCACCACCGGTGATGACGATATTCTTCATAATAGAACCTTGGATGTCGTTTAGGACTTTTTCACGCAAAATATATAATTCTATCTTTTGCTTCGTGGTCAAGTGGCTTGTTATATTGATTGCTTTTGTGCTTTTTGGGCTGTCGGGCGCTACGGAAGTCCTCCGTCCGGTGTTGCCGCCTCGCAATGCCATCGAAGTTGGCGGTACGGCCGAACTCCGTGACGACGTGTATAGTTTTGATGCCGGATGGTCGGTGGAAGTTGCTCCGTGCAGCTGTTTCAGTTTCTATGCCGACATGTCGTACCGGTTCGTGAGCTACCAGTGGGAAACGATGTGGCACGATCAATTGCACGAGTACGTGAACCTCCAGGTGAACGGCCTGAACGAATCCTACGTGGGGGCGAAGTACTTCCCGGTTGACTTTTTTGGCGTGGCCCTGAATTGGCTGGACCAGCCGGGCGAGGGGAGCCGAGTCAACCGGTTTAACAGGCTCGGCGTGGAGCCGATGCTATTATACAGGTTCAGCAAGGTGATGCTGCTCGGCTTGAGTGGCCAGTACTACACGTTTATCGAAGACGACAATTTCCAGCCGGGTGACGAACTGGGCGTCAAGGCTTCTTTCGTGTGGGATGTCTTCTGGAACCGCAGTGACCGTTCCGGATGGCGCGTCTCGTATGCTTACCTTTTCCGCTGGCGCATCGAGGAAAGCGAAAACATGAATATGCGCAAGCCCTACCGCAAGATGGACGACATGTACCGCGGATTCAGGATGCGCGGCGATGTCGCACGGTATTTTGGCGGGCTCCCGTTCCCCCTCGGCATGGGGCTTGGCTATGAGATGAACCGCGGTTACCTATTCGGTTTCGAGACCGGACACCGCGTGGAATTCTTCGTTCGCACGGAATTCCCGTAAAATAGTGAAAATTTGAGCACTGCGACACAAATTGTCACTATCCTATTGCTATATTAATTGGCATGGGAACGAAATCGAAAAAAGAAATTGAATTCTTGTGTACGGATTGCGGCAATACCACCCCGAAGTGGGTGGGCAAGTGCCCTTTCTGTGGGGCGTGGAACACTCTCAAGGAACATGCGGTAGAGCGCGTTGTCGATGCCGGTGGCAGCGGAAGGGGCCTCGGCGGCCCCGTGCACCGCGTAGTCCCGCTCAAGGAGGTCGCTACCGAGGATACCCGGCGGCTGAGCACCGCCAACAGCGAGTTCGACCGAGTGCTTGGTGGCGGGCTCGCACCAGGTTCCCTGGTGCTCATTGGTGGCGACCCGGGAATCGGCAAGTCCACACTGGTGTTGACGACGCTCGCCACCATGACAGCCGCCGGAGTCAAGAGCCTTTATGTGTCGGGCGAGGAGAGCGCCTGCCAGGTGAAGCTGCGCAGCGAACGCTTGAACGTCTCGGGCTCCGACATGCTCTTGCTCTGCGAAACAAGCTTGGAGAAGGTCATCCGTCAGGCAGAAGAAATAAAGCCGCAGGTGCTGGTCATCGATTCCATCCAGACGATGTACAAGCCCGATTTGCCTGGCACTCCCGGCAGCGCGAGCCAATTGCGCGAATGTACGCTTGACCTGATGGTCTTTGCCAAAAACTCCGGCTGCATCACTATTCTTATCGGGCACGTCACCAAGGACGGCCAGATTGCTGGGCCTCGCATTTTGGAGCACATGGTCGATACGGTCGTGTACTTCGAGGGCGACCGCAACCACCAGTACCGATTGCTCCGCACCATCAAGAACCGCTTTGGCGCTACCGACGAGATTGGCGTTTTCGAGATGACGGGCCACGGCCTCGAATCGGTGGAAAACCCGAGCAAGGTCTTTCTGCAAGAAGATGCGGAACCGGCTCCCGGGAGCGTCGTGTGCTGCACGCTCGAGGGCTCCCGCGCGATGCTGTTCGAATGCCAGGCGCTGGTGAGCCAGACGGGTTACGCCGTGCCGCAGCGCGTGGCCGTGGGCATCGACCCCAAGCGCCTCACCATCATTCTCGCGTTGCTCGAGAAGTTTGGCGGCGTCGCGGTGGGCATGTCCGACGTGTTCGTCAATATCGCGGGCGGCATGAAGGTGAACGACGGTTCGTCGGACCTGGCGCTCGCTCTTGCCATCGCGAGCAACCACCTTGGTATCCCGCTCCGCCGCCAGACCGTCGCGATAGGGGAGCTAGGACTCTCGGGCGAGGTCCGGAGTGTGAGCCTCCTGGAACAGCGCCTCAAGGAAGCGAAGAGGCTCGGTATGGACGAGGCGATTGTCCCCGCCGTAGGCAAGCTCCCGGACTCCATCTCGGGAATCCGCATCGTGCGGGTGAAGACCCTCTCGGAAGCGGTGTCCTGGCTCATGGACAAGAAGTAAAAGAAAAGGCGCCCGCAGGGGCGCCTTTTCAAATCCGTTAGTCAGGGAAGATTATTCGTCGTCGTCATCGGAAGAACGGCGCTTTTTCTTCTTTTTCTTCTTCGGCTGGTCTTCGTCACCGTCATCGGCGGCCGGCTTCTTCTTCTTGCCTTCCACCTTGATGTCGGCAGCCTTTTCACCGCGCTTGGTAAAGCCGTACTGGCGCGGGTCGAAGCCGCTCGGGAACTTCGTCTTGTTATCGTAGATCACCTTCTTGGCGGTGAACTTTTCGATCTTGGCGTTGCTCAGGTCGGCACCGGAGAAGTCGACGTCATCCATCTTGGTATCGGCGTCGATCTTGATGCCCTGCATGTTCGCGTTGAGGAAGCTTACCTTGATGATCTTGGCACCGGCGAAGCTAGCACCGGACAGCTGGGCGAGGTTGAAGTCGGAACGTTCGATGGTGGAGTTCGCAAAGTTGGCCTTGGTCAGGTCGGCCTTGTCGAAGATGTCCTTGAACACGTAGGCACCGTCGAAGACGGCCTTCATGAGTTCGGCTTCCTTGAACACGTTCTTTTCGACGGCGGCGTCGAAGTAAGAGGTCTTGTTCAGCTTGGCTCTTTCGAATTCGTTCTTGGAGACCGTGCCCTTGTCGAAGATGACACCGGTGAGGTCCTGGCCCTTGAAGTCCATGTTCTTCACGAGGGACTGGGCGAACTTGGCCTTCTGGAGCTGGGTCTTGGAGAGGTCGACGTCATTGAACGTCGTCAGGGAAAGGTCAGCTTCCTGCAGGTTCACGTTCTGGAATTCTGCACCGCCGAATTCGGCCTGGGAAAGACCGGCCTTGGCGAAGTTCACGTTGATGAGGTCCGTGCCCTTGAAGTTGGCGGCAATCAGGTTGCAGGCGGTAAAGTCCGTCTTGACGAGGGTCGCCTTCTTGAGGTTGGAGTTAGCCATCAAGGAACGGGAGAAGTTCGCGTTCGTGAGGTTTGCCTTGCTGAAGTCGGCGCCGGTCAGGTCGACGTCCATCACGGACGCCTGGGTGAGGTCGGACTTGCTGAAGTCGGCGTTGTCGGACACCTTCATGGCGTCAAGACGGGCACTCTTCAGGTTTGTAGACGGGAACTCGCTGTCGAGGAGCGTTGCACGGTAAAGGTTTGCGCCTTCCATGTTGGCCCCCTTGAAGGAGGAAGAACGGATGTCCGCACCGCTGATGGTCGCCTTGGTGAGGTTCGCGTTCTTGAAGTTCGCGCCGCTAATCACCGCGTTCTGGAAAGAAACTTCGTGGAGGTCGGCACCGTCGAAGCGGGGGCCTTCACCGGCTGCGCGCTGGAAGTCGGTCACATTCTTGACCGCCCTGGCATCGCGGAAATCAAAACCGTCAATACGCTTGTCGCGGAAGGATACGTTCAGGTCCTTGCCATTCCAGTTGTCTTGCGCAAAGCTGCTGATAGCGAGCGCACTCAGGAGGCAAAGACCAAATTTCGAAGCTTTCATCATTTTCATATATAACATTCCCTTTATGGAAAACTTGAGTAACGGATAGCCCTAAAATAACTAAAAAAATTGCAAAACTACAAAATAAAACAAAAAACTAAACAAATAAATGCTAATTTTGACTCTGAAATGGCTTTTTTTGCATCAAAAAAGTACGACGCCGTAGTCTGCGGGGCCGGTCCTGCCGGTCTAATGGCCGCCTGTACCCTCGGTCGAATGACCGCCGGTGCCAGACGGATTCTCCTTTTGGACAAGAAGGAGCCCTGGAAAGAACCGATTTTCTGTGCGGAAGCTGTGTCCAGGGACCGCTTGAGCGCCCTTTGGCCCGTCGATCCGTCCTTTGTCCGCGGACCCCTGTCGGGGATATACTTTACATCTCCCAAGCGCTACCGCGCTGAATTCTACAGCAAGGACTGCGGCCTTATCCTTGACCGCGCCCGCTTCCACCGCTCGATTTCGGACGGCTGTGCCGCCGCCGGCGTGGAATGCCATTACGACGCCCTGATCAAGAAACTTGAACGCACGGGCGACCGCTGGCAGCTGAGTGTAATGGCCGGCGGGCAGACAGAACAGATTTCTGCCGCTGTAGTCATCGACGCTACCGGCCCGGGGTGCCGCCTTACACGCAGTATCGAGTGCCTCCAGGGAATCGAGTCGGGCGATGCCGACCTCGAACCGGCCATCTTCGCCGTCGCGGAAGGTATCGAGCACAGCAGGGAACACATCGAGCTGTTCTTCGGTTCGGAATTCGAGTCCGGCTACGGCTGGATTTTCCCGCGTGACGGTGTCGAGGTGAATATCGGCTTTGTGCTGGGCAAGGACGCCGTGCACCAAGGCTCCCTGCGCCAGAAGCTTTTGGACTTTATCGCCCGCGACTATCCGCAGGCCAAGGTGAAGGCCGTATATGGCGGTATGATTGCCTGTACCGGCGCGAACGCCAAGCCGTTTGCGAAGGGTGGGCTTTTCAAGGCGGGTGATGCCGCCAGTTGCGTGAACCCCATTAGCCGTTCGGGCATCGTGGAAAGCCTGTTGTGCGGAAAGATTGTCGCGGAAAGCGTCAAGGATTGGCTTGATGCGGATTCGCAGGCTAATCGCGAGCGTGCGGAAGCCAAGGCGCTTGCCCGCTGGATGGAATCCCTCGGCAAGTCCCATGTGCAGCTTGCGCGTGCGAAGGATGTGTTCAACAGCATTAGCGACAAGCAGTTCGACCGCGCCGCGAAGCGACTGTCTGCCATGCCGCGCGAAAAGCAGACTTTGTTCCGTATTTTCTTCAATGTCCTCTGGGCGTGTCCCTCCCTTATCTGGAAGATGCGCTCTTTTTTGCACTAGAGCCGGGGTTTAGGAATGTCCGAAACGATTCAAGAACGCCTCGAGGAAGTCCGTAGCAAGTTCGCCGGGTTCGCCGATCCCGACGACAAGTGGAAATTTTTGCTTGACCTCGCTAAGGCGCATCCGGGAATGGACGCTAGCCTCAAGGCGGAAAAGTTCATTATCCAGGGATGTGCGTCTACGATGTACCTCGTGCCGCGCTTTGCCGACGGCAAGATCCATTTCGAGATGGACGTGGAAGGGGGAACGACGAACCCGCTCATCAGCCGCGGGCTCGGAGCGCTTGCCCTGAAGATTTACAACGACATGGCTCCGTCCGATATCCTTTCGGTGGATCCGGCGTTTTTCCAGCAGATCGGATTGAACGTTGGCCTTTCGCCTACGCGCTCCAACGGCTTTGCGAGCCTGCTCAAACAGATTTACTTGTATGCACGCGTCTTTGACGCATTTTCAAAAAAATAGGGAATAATATGTTCAGTTTTTTGAATGGAAAGAGCCCCTTCGACGAGGCTGAAGAAAAACTAGAAGCTGGCGAGACTGTCAACGGGAGGCCCAAGCTGCCTTCGGCTCCGGTCATGGGCTGGCAGGACGGAGTGTTCCTTCTTGTCATTATCGGCCTGATTGTCGGCGGATACCATTACTACAAGTACACTAAGGAAAAGAGCGCCGAGATGTTCGCGAGCTGCGATACGCTCTACGTTGCCGCTGAAGCGGATATCGCTGGCCTGCCCGCTGCCGAAGCCTGCTACGACAGCACGTGGGACTTGGGTTTTGTGAGCGACAGCATGGAAGTGCTCCGCCAGAACCGCCTTGGTGAAATCAGCGACAAGCGCAACGCCATGAAGGACCTGCTCGAAGATGCGAAGGACGCGATTGCCTTGGGCGATTCGGCGAAGGCCGTCGGCATTCTTGGCGAGAACAAGGGCTACGTGCTGTTGCGCCAGGACGAACAGGATGAATGGAAGGCCATTACAGGCCTGAAGAAGTAAGCTATGGGTACGATTGTAGAATACAAGGGCAAGCGTCCGGTTGTCGGCGAGAGGGTTTTCTTGGCCGAAGGGGCGTGCCTGATTGGCGACGTTACCATCGGTAACGATTCGTCGGTATTCTACAACGCCGTTTTGCGTGCCGACCTTTCGAGCATTGTCGTTGGCGAACGCACCAACATTCAGGACAATGTCTCGGTACACCTGTCGCTTGACCAAGGCGTCGTTATCGGCAACGAGGTGACGGTAGGCCACAATGCAATTTTGCATGCCTGCACGATAGACGACAACGTGCTTATCGGCATGGGCGCTATCGTGATGGACGGCGCGCATATCAAGAAGAATTGTGTCGTTGGTGCCGGAGCCATCGTTACGCAGGGTAAGGAATTCCCGGAGAACTCGCTGGTTGTCGGTTCGCCTGCCCGCGTGGTGCGCGAACTTACCGATGACGAAATCCGCAAGGCGCGCGAGGGCGTGCTTCACTATCTCGATGCGAAGGACGAACTGCTGAAGCATGTATAAGTTTGTCTTTCTCATAAATCCCGTTAGCGGTGGCGGCCAGGGCAAGGTGATATTCCAGTTCTTGCCCGAGATCATGAAGTCGATGGATTTTGCCGATGCCGACTGGAAAGCCGAATTTACGCGCGCGGCTGATATGGAAGAGCAGATTCGCGGTGCACTGGATTCAACAGAAACGCTTATCGCTGTCGGCGGTGACGGAACCGTTTCTGCAGTGCTTTCGACGATGCTTTCGGGCAGTTATGCGGATCGCGTGAAGATTGGCCTTATCCCGCTCGGGACGGGCAACGACCTTGCGCGAGTGCTCCGCTTGTACAAGCCGTTTGTGGACCGCGGCCTGCTTTTCTTGGTGCGCAGGCTTTTGCGAGCGAAGTCCAGACCGTTCGATATATGGAAGGTGAACGGCAAGTTCGCCATGGCCAATTATTTTTCGGGCGGAATCGATGCCCGCATTGCGCACGATTTCAACAGCGACCGCGCGAACGGCGTTATCGCGAGCAATTCCGTAATCGCGAACAAGCTGCATTACGTGCGCCGTTTTTTTGCCGACAGGAACTACGTGCTCAAGCGTGGTACGCTTGGCTTTTGTGACCGCGACGGTGTCTGCGAGTCCATTGATGTTTCGGGCCACCGTACGGTGATTGTCGGCAACATCCCGAGCTTTGCAAGCGGTGCAAATCCGTTCTACAAGTCGAACATGGCCGACGGGCTTTTGGAAGTCGTAGACGTTCCCGACATGTCGAGGTTCCTGATGGCTATCGCTATCGGAAACATTCCCGTTATTGGCGGTATCTACAAGAAGTATTTCCTTAAGTCCAGGAAGGTGCGCTCGCTCAAGATGGTCATGGCCGGCGACGAGTTCTTGCAGCTGGATGGCGAAGACTTGAGCGGCAAGGTAGGGAGCGAGATTTCGATTGAATACGCCTGCCAGGTGCAGATGCTCGCCTTGGAGGATTGATGTCTCCTGTAGCCCTTTCCGAAGTCTTGTCGTGGCTGCGTTCTAGCGGGCTGCTTGCTGACGGGGCTTCTCTTCCCGATGTCGATGGCAATCTTGAATTGACGGGCTTTGCCGCGGTGGACCGCGCCGGCGCCGCCGATGTGACGTTCTGGCTTGGCGGAACCGCCTCGAGTGATACCCATGCGAACGGCTACGCTTCTTCCGTATTTGAAAATGTGCATGCAGGGCTACTCTTTGCCCCGCCGGAATGCGCTGGTTTTGCGGACAGGCTCCCCGGAGTCCGCTGCCTTGCCGTTGTCGAGAACCCGTACCATGCGATGGTGGAATTCCTGAACCGCTTTGCGTCGGATTCTTCCGATGCGGTTGCGGGCTGTAGCGCTACGGCGCAAGTGCACCCGGGTGCGGTGGTGGAGGGCCTCGTCGGCGAAAACTGCGTGATTGGCCCCGGATGCGTCGTGATGCGTGGGGCGAAGGTCGGTGCGGGCTGCGTGCTGGAGGCGAACGTCACCGTGTATCCGAACGTGGAAATCGGCGAAGGATGTATTTTCCAGGCGGGAGTCGTCGTAGGTTCCCGCGGTTTTGGCTTTTACGAATATGCGGGCAAGCGCCGCATGGTGCCGCATTATGCAGGTGTGCGCATTGGAAAGCGTTGCAGTTTCGGTGCGAACACCGTCGTGGCGGCGGGCTTTGTTTCGCCGACTACAATCGGTAACGACTGCCATTTCGATTCCTTTGTCCAGATTGGGCACAACTGCATTCTCGGGAACAATATCTTCATGGCGTCCCAGTCAGGGCTTGCCGGGACCGTGGTTGTCGAAGACGATGTGGAACTCGCTGGTGGCGCGCAGGTCGCCGGGCATTTGACTCTTGGCAAGAGCTGCCGCATTGCGGCCAAGGCCGGCGTGACCAAGAGTATTCCCGCGGGTCGCATGGTCTCCGGATTCCCCGCGATTGAAATCAATATATGGCGCAAGGCCATGGTGAACCTGAAGCGCCTTGGCGAAAAGGGCTTAAGGTGAAAGAATTCCGTTCGCGTTCCCTTTCTTACAAGAGCGCCTGCGTGCGTGTGGAGGTCTGCGAAAAAAATTCGCAGCATGAACCGCGCGTGT
>CADBLC010000058.1:0-8813 GCA_902795385.1 Fibrobacter succinogenes
CGGTCGGTAACCCAAGTAAAATCCTTGCTCTTCTTCCGGTATTCCGGCGGGAGCAGGTTTATCTGGATGCAGAGCGATTTCTTTAATGCAGATGTTGTCTTTTTTGCCGCCATTAGAACTTCCTCATTGCGAGTCCCAGTGCAGGGGCATAAATGTTAGATAGGCTCAAGGAGATACCGCCTTCGCCGAACACCTTGGAATCGCACTCCACATAGCGGAACGGGTTCACCGTCTCGGTTTCTACGCCCGTACGTTCGGCAATGTATTCCTTGAGGCCCGGAATGGAGGCGCCGCCGCCACCCAGCAGGATTCTGTTGAGTTCGAGAGAGTCTTCGGAAGAAGAGAAGTAGCGGATACCGAACTCGATCTGGCTCATGAGGTCCTCGAACGCAATCTTCAAGGTTTCCTCGACTTCCGCTTCGGAGAATCCATCCACGATGCTAAGATCGCCCTTCTCGAAAATCTCGTGGCACTTCGCCGCATCGATTCCCAAGTGCGTTCCGAGCTTGGCGATAACGAGGTCGAGCGAACCACCAGTCATGGCACGCATGGAATGGAACTTCCCGTTCTGGACGAACGCGATGCTCATTTTCTTTTCGCCAATATTCACGATTGCAGCCGTCTGCTGCACGTCGTCGTCGGAGGCCGTAGCCATATAGGAATTGACCAGGCCAAAAATATCTACGTCCATCGCCGAGAGCTTGAGGCCCTTCATGGCGAAGAACTGCGCCCAGGAGTCCAGCAACGCGTTCTTTGCAGCAACCACGTTGGCCTTGACCTCGTCGCCTTCACGCGACTCCACCTCGTAGTCGATAACGTTATCCTGGTCATCGAAGGGCGGACGGGACTGGGCGGTCTGAAGAATAATTGCGGCTTCGTTGCCGTTCTTGGGGACCTTCACGCTCAGGTGGTCCACCAGCACGCCGCCCGCGCCTGCACCGCAGTTCACGGACGCGACTACTTCGACAGAGTCATCGATCGGATGGCGGAGAAGCAGCTTGGCGATGGACTCGCTAAGCATTTCGTAACCATCTTTCTCCTTCTTGCCATCCTCGCCCGTCACGGCATCGCCTTCGCGACGCTGGATTTCTCCGTTGATAATGGCTCCATCGGGCACAGGTTCGATGTCGGCATCGACCACGACCTTACCGCCGCGACTGTTATGGTAAACCTTCACGTACTTGATGCTGTAGTGGCCAACATCTATACCGACTGTTTCGCGTTCTCCGCGAATTTTAGCGATTAAACCTAAAGCCAAAGTAAAACTCCGATCGGAAACAATTCTATCCTAATTCTACCTTTATAAACACGGAATGTCAAGCGAAAAAATCGTCTAACTCATTGAAAATTAACTACTTAGACCATTTTAGGCCCCTTTTGGGGCTACTTTTTAGGCTTGTGGACCTCAAAAATGTACTGGAGCACACTTTCCTGGGTCCAACCGAACGCCCCGGTGAAGGACGCTGTAAGAGAAAAATAATCCGGATAGGCGGGGTTTTTCTTGCCCAAACTGCGCAAAATCTCGATTTCCACGTCCTGGACGCCAAAACCGGGCAGTTCGAATTTTATGTTAATATGCTGCCCGCTGGGGCACTCCACGGGTAGCCCGATAAGGATACCGCCGGCAGAAAGGTCGTACAGACGGCCTGCGCAGGTCGAACCATCCTCGAAAGTCGCCTCGACCGGAAAATCGACAATTTCACGAACCCAGCGACGCAGTTGCTGCTTTTCGAGCGAGCACGTATGTTCTAGAACAAATTCACCCGGACGCGACTGGCGAATCGTAAGCCAGGCGGAATACACGGCGTCTTCGGGCCTGGTCCAACGGATGCGGATGCGCTTGCCTACAAAGGCGCCCGCCGGGCCAAAGCTATTGTCATACAGAACGGCCCATTCCTTCTCGTTCTTCCACAGAATCTCGGAATGCTTGAGTTTTGTGCCGTTTTCCATGATTACGTCTACGCGGTCACCCACGGAGAACTGGCGCGTGGACTTGATTTTCGCATGCGGGTTCTTCGCGGTAAAATTGAGCTTTTCGCGCAGTCCCGCCACCGAGTCGAGCGTCTCGTCACGGACGTTGAACACGTTGCGGATATCGTAAAAGTCCAGCACAGCCGTTTCGAACAGCGTTGCCGAGTTCATCACCGCATCCTTGTTGTCGAACTTGGATGCGCGGACGAGTTTTTCGAGCGTATGGATTTCCTTGACCGAGAAACCCATTTTCTTGACCTTCTCTTCGAAGGCCTCCGTATCGAACATCACCTCGTTATCGCGCCTTTTATCCCCACGACGAATCTCTATCAGCACGAGGAGTGCCAATAGCATCGCGAAGATAAAGAACGCCCAAACGAGCTGATACGGTTCAATCACGGACTACACTCCTCGCCATTCGCTGTTGATGTAGGTTCCGAGGATAGACGAAGGCAACTGCTTGCCGAGGAGCGGGCTGTTGCAGACCTGACCGGCGAACATGGACGAAGCCACTTCCGTCGGAGTCTCGGGATCGAGCAGCACGAGTTCCGCACGCTTGCCGCTTGCAAGTTCAGCCGCAGCGACTCCCGCCAGCTGTGCCGGGGCGGTGGAAAGGAGTTCCACCGCGCGCGCGGCGCCAAGCCGCTCGCTGAGCGGTTTCCAGATTGCGGGGAGAGCCGTTTCCAGGGAAACCGCTCCCGGCACCGCGTCTTCGAAGTTCACTTCCTTGTCCTGCGCCAAGACCGGGTCGTGATTCATGCTGATGGCGTTCACCACGCCAGACTCGAGGCCCTTCCACAGGGCTTCGCGGTCTTCAGCCGAACGGAACGGCATGGGCACGTTGCAGTTGCTGTTGAGTTCCAACAGGCAGCTGTCGTCAATAAGCAGGTGGTAGATGTCCACATCGCACGTTACGTCTACGCCCTGCGCACGCGCGGTCTCTATAAGCTTGAGCGTCTCGCCGCAGCTAACTTGTTTGAAATGCACCGGCACCTTGAGGAACCGCGCCATCTCGAGAATCCTGAAGGCGGACACGGTCTCTGCCACGCGCGGGATGCCCTTCATGCCGAGCGTATCGGCATAGCAGCCCTCGTGCACAAGCCCGTGGTGACGCAGGGAATCGTCGAGCGGCATAAAGAAGAAGCGCTTGCCCGTCATGGAACCGTATTCCATCGCGAGGCGCAAGAAGCGCGTGCGCGAGCAATCCTGGTTGCCGTCGCCAAAGCCTACGACACCGCCCTGCGCAAGTTCCACCATCTCGGAAAGGTCCTTGCACTGGTAGTTCTTGCTGAACGCGCCGAGGAAGGCAATCGAGAGACCGAACTTCGCGCTAATCTGCTGGATAGCCGCAAGCTTCAGCGAATCGTCAATCGCATTCGCGCTGCTCTCGTAGAGCCCGCCGTAAAAGCCGCCGCGACGCATCGCGTCCACGCCGTCCTTGAAGGTGTAAATATCATCGCGCAGCGGTTCCTTAAAATCAAGCCCAAGGCCAAAGAGCGCCGGGAGCGCGATTGCACCGCGGCCATCCACGACCTCGGTCCCTTCCGGGGCCTCGCCCGCCCAGTTACCGTCAACCAGGCACATCTTTGTCGGCTTTTCAAATTTTCCGTTCACAAAAGGACGAACGTTGTCCAAAATCACATTACGCATTCGCACGACCTCCAGCCAAAAGATAGAGCACCGCCATACGGACGGCCACGCCGTTAGTTACCTGGTCGAGAATCACGGAGTGTTCACCGTCCGCAATCTCGCTGTCGAGTTCCACGCCGCGGTTGATGGGCCCCGGGTGCATAATGAGAACCTTGTCCTTCGCGCATTCCAGCAGTTCGTGGGTGATGCCGAAGGTGTTGCGGTATTCGCGCATGCTGGGCAGCAAGGCGTCGTCCATGCGTTCCTTTTGCAGGCGGAGCGCGATAATGGCGTCGGCGTCCTTCACGGCCTTTTTAACGTCGGATTCCCACGTTACCTTGTCCATGAGTTCGGTGTTGCGCGGGACCAGGGTGCTCGGTCCGCAGAGCGTCACGTGCGCGCCCATCGTCGTCATGCCCCAGAGGTTACTGCGGGCCACGCGGCTGTGGCGGATATCGCCCACGATAGTCACGTTCTTGCCTTCGAGCGTTCCAAGTTTTTCTTCGATGGTGAGCATGTCGAGCAGCGCCTGCGTAGGGTGCTCATGCGCGCCGTCGCCAGCGTTCACAATAATCGCGTTGCTATTGTCGGCGAGGAATTTCGGGACTCCCGTCCCCTTGTGGCGGACGACCACGATGTCGATCTTCATCGCCTCGATGTTGCGAAGCGTGTCGACGAGGGTTTCGCCCTTCTTTACACTGGAGTTGGAGCTCGTGAAGTTCACCGTATCGGCGGAGAGGCGCTTTTCGGCGAGCTCGAAGCTCGTGCGGGTGCGGGTGCTGTTCTCGAAGAACAGGTTCACCACCGTCATGCCGCGAAGGCTCGGGACTTTTTTCACGGGGCGTTCCAGAATTTCACGGAACTGTTTTGCATTGTCGAGAATCAGGCGGATATCGTTCTTGGATACTCCGCGCAGCCCGAACAGGTGTTTAATCTCAAGGGCGCTCAAGCTAAGCCTCCACTTCTACGAGGTAAACTGAATTTTCGTTGTCAATAGGTTCAATCATCACGCGGACTTCCTGGTTCTGCGCGGTTTCCACCGTGAGGCCCACGCAATCCGGGGCAATCGGGAGTTCGCGGTGGCCACGGTCCACCAGCACGCAGAGGCGTATGGCGGCTGGGCGGCCGAGGTCCAAAATCGCCTGCATGGCGGCGCGCACGGAGCGGCCCGTATAGAGCACGTCATCCACCAAAATAACCGTCTTGCCTTCGACCGTCGCGGGCATCTCGGTAAAGCGCATCTCGGTGGATGCCGATTTTTTGCGGTAATGGAAGTCGTCGCGGTAGAACGTCGCGTCGAGGCTCCCCAGTTCGATAGGCTTGCCAAACTTCTGCGAAAGCCTGTCGCTCAGCTTCTTTGCCAGCGGGATTCCGCGGCTAGCCATGCCGAGGACAATCAGGTTCTCGGCGGAAGGATGCATTTTCGCAATTTTCGCGGCCATTTCGTCGAGAGCGAATTCCATGGCCTGTGCGGAAAGCAGTTCCTGGATACGTTTGCAGTTGTCTTTCATATAGGTATCAGCGCGGTCGCTTCGCTCCCTCCGAGGTATGAGGTCACTCGCTCCGCGAGTTTTGAGTTTATCATTTAGAAATTAGCTTTTTCTAGTGCTTTTTACTCCCCAAAAGCGTAAATCACCCCCATTTTTTATATATATGAACAATAAATCCTGTTACGCCCCCTGGGCGTAGCGACATCAAAGCGCAGCGACCTCACACCTCAAAGCGCAGCGACCTCATACCTCTACTACAGGAGTAACTAAATGGCCTTTAATCAGTTAGACAAGCCGCAGGCAGGCGAAACCATCGCCATCATGAAAACCAACCACGGCACGATGAAGCTCCGCCTTTTCGAAGACCGCGTGGGCGAATGCGCCACCAACTTTATTGAACTCGCCAAGCAGGGCAAGTACGACGGCGCCCCCTTCCACCGCATTATCAAGGACTTCATGATCCAGGGCGGCGACTTCACCCGCAGGAACGGCACAGGCGGGCACTCCGCCAAGGGCCCCGGCACCACCATCGGCGACAAGTACGACCCGTGCCTCACCCACATGCGCGGTGCCCTCAGTTGGGCAAAGACCGCCATGCCGAACTCCATCGGCAGCCAGTTCTTCATTGTCCACGGCGACAACGTCCACTTCTTGGACCACGACCAGGTAGGCCCCGGCCCCGCCGACGGCTACTCCGTGTTCGGCCAGCTCTACGAAGGCTTCGAAGTCCTGGACGAAATCGCAAACGTCAAAACGGACCGCCGCGACGCCCCCTACGACGAAGTGCTTATCGAATCCGTGACCATCGAGAAGGCGTAATTAGTTATTGGTTATTGGTCATTAGTTATTAGTCATTAGTTCTGTAATTTGGGTCTTCGGTCCCTTTTTCTAGAGCCAGTGACCATTGACTAATGACCAGTGACCTTTTTTTATATTTTTTTTCAAAATTTCCCTTGACACGCCCATTTTTTATTCTATATTTGGTGCACCTTTCGGGGTTATAGCTCAGTTGGTAGAGCGCCTGCATGGCATGCAGGAGGTCAGGAGTTCGACTCTCCTTAGCTCCACTCAAAAAAAGTCGCCTTCATCGGCGGCTTTTTTTTGTTACTTTGGACAAGCCACACCAAAAGCCCCATGCAAGATTTTAATATCTTTTAGGCATGAGCAAAATTTGGTATAAACTCATTATCATTTCTTTTTTTGC
Organism: Fibrobacter succinogenes; assembly: GCA_902795385.1. Classification (GTDB taxonomy): domain Bacteria; phylum Fibrobacterota; class Fibrobacteria; order Fibrobacterales; family Fibrobacteraceae; genus Fibrobacter; species Fibrobacter succinogenes_P. The sequence goes on from CADBLC010000058.1 coordinate 6,295, forward strand.
ATCTTCCGCCTTTGCCGAAGTATGTAACGAAAAAACGATGGACGCCTTCGCCTACGAAGACTGCATTGCAAGCCAGCAGGCAGCCAACGCGGGCAACGACGAACCGGTCGCCGCAGGCCCCACGTACAACCCCTTCAACCATGACGCCTACCTGACTTCCAGCTTTGGCGAAAACCGCGGCACCCGCTACCACGCCGGCTTTGACTATTCCACCAACATGGAAGAAGGCTGGGTGGTGTACGCCCCCGAAAACGGCAAGGTCGAAGAACTCCGAGTTTCCCCCTTCGGCTACGGCAAGCTCATGCTGTTCAAGGGCGAAAGCGGCAAGACCTGGGCGTTCGCGCACCAGAGCAGCTTTGGCAGGCTCGACGACCTGGTGGAAGCCAAGCAGTATTCCACCAAGAAGAACGACGTGATCATCAAGCCGGGCACGAAATTCAACAAGGGCGACACGCTCACCTTCGCGGGCAGTTCCGGAATCGGCAACCCGCACCTGCATCTTGAAGTCCGCCTGGACAACGACCGCATCTTGAACCCGGCGCTTGCCGGCGTCGCCTTCAAGGACACCATTGCCCCGCAGGTCTACGGCGTCGCCGTATGGCAGGGCAACGAGCTCGGCATGACCAACGGCGAAGCGTTCACCAAGGGCTGCGCCGTCACCCCGGTCAAGAACGAGTTCGGTCTCTACATGGCCATCAAGATTGCCGACTACAGCCGCGAACCGAAAGACAACCCGATGTCCATCCGCCGCATTGAACTGTGGCGCTACGACGAAAAAATCTATAGCAAAATCCAGGATACCCTGAGCTACAAGAAGATGCTCAATATCCGCGACGAGCTCTTGTGGGCCGAAGAAGCCGACACCGCCGGCGACTGGCACTTTATTAACGCAAAGCTTGCGCCGCTCTCCACGTACCGCCTGGAAATCGAGGACTTCGCCGGCAACGTGACCACCCGCAAGTTCAACTTCCATCCCAAGTGCAAGGGCAACGCGCACATCGCGCAGTACAAGAACCAGACTTCGCCCGTGTACACGTTCCTTTCGCGCCCCATGCTCGACCTGTTCCGCTGCAGGTCCAACTACAAGTTTACCGCGCTCGGCACAAAAGACACCGTCATTTCCGAAGACCTGTGCAAGGACTTCGCACACAAGCCGACCCTGATCGGAAAGATTGCCGAAACCCTCCCCGACCTCAAGGCCATCCACTACACGGCTAGCGCCGAGGCGACCGGCAATGGCAAGGCTGCCGACGAGACCATCGCGATATTCCCGTACGGCAGGTACCAGAAGAGCATCAACTGGAACACCAAGATCGGCGACATCGCCGTGAGCCAGAAGATTTCGGGCATCCCGCTCGCCATCGACACCGCCGTCCGCGTACTCGCGGTAACGCGCACGCGCACCGACAGCCTGGACTTCCTCGAATTCCACCCGAAGGGACTGCAGTTCTTCGGGAACTGGAACGTTTGCATCGAGAACCCTGCGAACCCCGCCCCGCTCTACTGGCTCGGCGAAACTAGCCGCGACTGGTTCATCTTCAGCAAGCAGACCGGCGGCAAAAAGCGTTGCGCCGGCACGAACGAGCTCCGCGACATCGCAAACATCCAGAACGACGAAGCGCCCACGCTCGGATTCCCCTACTGGGCAGACGCCATGGTGGACGGCCTCAGCCAGCCCGTCCTCAAGATTCCGCTGCAGTTCAAGTACGATGGCGTCGCCGACGGCAACTCCATCACGGTCAAAGCCGGCAAAAAGTGGATTGCGGCCGAATACGATTCCGAACCGCGCGAAATCATCCTGATTGCCGATAAACTGCCCGAAACGGGCGAAACCATCACAATCCAGATTGTCGACGAAGCCAAGCACAAGGTAAGCTACGACGTGACTATTCCCGGAATGTGATTTTTCTCACAAAGAAAATCTGCAAAGGGCCGCCCACAGCGGTCCTTTTTGATATATATTTCCTTGAAGGAACAATTTAATAAGGAGATTGTATGAATTTCAAGAAGGTATGCCTCGCATTATCCTGCGCCGCAGCATTCAGCCTCACGGCTTGCGGAGACGACGACAGCAGCCCCACCGGCAGCACACTTGGCGGCGGCGGAACCAAGGTCGGTTCCTGCGATTTCTCCGTAGACGACGACGTATGGGAATATTCCTATGGTGTCGCCGGGGAAAAGACTACCGTAACCTTCACGTTCGGCAGCGGAACCTCCTACACGCAAAAAATCAAGGTTAGCGTCAACGGCGCCGTCACAACGCAGACTATAGACGGCGACTACGAGGACGAATACGATGCTACCAGGGAGGAATTCTTCGAATCCACCATGAACACCTGCAAGAACCTCAACAAGGCAACCATCACCTCTAGCAGCAGCAAGGGCACCAAGAAGTCCAGCAGCAGCAGGGGGCTTGTCGACGACGAGCCGCTCGACGAAGATGAATATACCTGCAAAACCGAAGGCGCCAAGAGGACTATCGAAGGCATCCCCGCCGTTTGCTACCAGGGCTACTGGAT
>CADBLC010000058.1:8828-9915 GCA_902795385.1 Fibrobacter succinogenes
CCGACGATGACGACTTTGACGACGACGATGATTACTACGGCATGACCAGCGACGAGAGGGAGTTCCTCGAACTTCTCGAATCCGATTATTACGCCTGCGATGAAGAAGGCGCCACGACAACCCTCAACGGCGTCCCTTCCGTCTGCATGGGAGGAGAATGGGCTCCACAAGACTTTATTGCCAAATACTCTGACGTAAGCTGCACGGACGGCGCCAAGGACACCTACAAGTTCAAGCTGCCAGATGGCACGTATGCCACGATAAAATTGCTGTGCGACGAAGGCGAATGGACTGCAGACAGCATCATCATGCCCTAGTTAGACGAAACCCTATACAAAAGCCCCGCAACTTTGCGGGGCATTTTTCGTTCTAGAGTTCGCTGTACAGGGCCAACCGCCGGCCGCTATGGAGCGCCGTGCGGATCAGGTCGTGAACGGCCGCTCCGCGTTCCGGGAAATCCACCGGATGGAGCGCAATGCGCGGGAGCCCGACAGGCAGCTTGAGAATCAGCTCGCCGAACTTGAATGCGGGCTTGACCATAAAGTCAAGAATCCCCGCGAAGCTCGCCACAAGCGAAATGTAGCGACGACCGCGGGCGGTAACGAGCGAGAACCTGTCCTCGTAGAGCATTTTCTCGGCATGCACCTGGCTCGGCAGGAACTTGTTGCTGTACCATGTGGGCGGGACAAACGCCGCGGGCTTCGACGGACGCCCCTCAAAAAGGGATTTCCAGGCGGCAATGCCCGAATGCAGGAGCCTGCTGGATTCGTATTCACTGAGCCCCGCGAATTCCGCCTCGCCGTGCGTGAGGTTCATCCCGATGATGCCCATGTAGCTGCGGCCCTGGCTGAATTCCGCCTTGTGCTTGAAGCCGTGCAGTGCAAGCTCGAAGCCTTCCGACTGCAGGCGGAAAAGCGTATCGCGGAACTCCTGCACCGCCTCGGGGGACGCCTTCTCCGTATCCGGGATGACAAGCACGCTGAAGGGCGCACCGGCCAGGTCACGGAGTTCTTCGAGAATCGGAGTCACCTTCCGGTAATTCCAGACGCTGAAATCGTGAAAGCAGAGAAGGAATTTGCGAGACATG
>CADBLC010000059.1:0-8768 GCA_902795385.1 Fibrobacter succinogenes
GTCCGCGAACTGACGGGTGACGTTTACTTTGGCCAGCCGAAGGGCCGCGAAGGCGTTCCGGGCTCCAAGGAAGAAATCGGTTTCGACACCATGAAGTACAGCCGCTACGAAGTCGAACGCATTGCCCGCTTCGCTTTCGACGCCGCTATGCTCCGCAACAAGAAGGTTGCCTCCATCGACAAGGCCAACGTGCTCACCACGAGCGTTCTCTGGCGCGAAGTCGTGAACGAAGTCATCAAGGACTATCCGGAACTCACTCTCGAGCACCTCTACGTGGACAACGCAGCCATGCAGCTCCTCAAGCGCCCGCGTGAATTCGACGTGCTCCTCTGCCCGAACCTCTTCGGCGACATCCTCACCGACGAATGCGCAATGCTCACCGGTTCCATGGGCCTCCTCCCGTCCGCTTCTATCGCCGAAGGTTCCTTCGGTCTGTACGAACCGGCCGGTGGTTCTGCTCCGGACATCGCTGGCAAGGGTATCGCAAACCCGCTCGCCCAGATCCTCTCCGTGGCTTTGATGCTTCGCTACACCTTCAAGGAAGAAGAAGCGGCCAAGGCTATCGAAGCTGCCTGCGAAAAGGTTATCGCCCAGGGCTTCCGCACTGGCGATATCTACCAGGAAGGCTGCACCAAGGTCGGCACAGTTGGAATGGGCGATGCGATTATCGCCGCTCTCGGCTAATAGCATTGTCATCCCTGCGAAGGCGGGGATCTTTTTGTGCTTACAGAAAAGCGACCGGATTTCTCCGGTCGCCTTATTTGTCCCCCTAGCCCCCAAAATTACGGCTCTATGAAATAAATCTTCTCTATTTCGAATTCGACCGGTCGCGTATTCGAACTAGAAAATTGATATCTGAATCCTGCAAAATGTTTTAAGGCTGTTTCTTTATCAATCTTGGAACCATATCGTGAAAATCCAAAGTCATCCCACGACACGCAGTTCGGGGCCGCCCTGGGAGTCAATTCAACTTTGTACAACGTATCGTTCACGACGGCATTCAACGAATCGCCCATATCCAGCATGACCTTGACAACGGCATCGGCATAATGCATAAAGCAAACTCCTTCCTTGTCGCTTACATCAAAAACACTATGCCCCTTCTTCGTCGCTTTCCCATCAGGCCAGATGCCCAAGGATACATAGGCATCAGCACCGTTGTCATTTAGGACAAAGACGGCCTTTCCCGACAATTTATCTTCTTCATTATTCCATTCGAAGTGTGAATCACCACCATACGCAGAATCATTTTCGTAAAGACCAATATATGTTCCCGTTAGGCTATCAACACCCGTTTCCAGATTTGAAGTCGATGCATCCCAGATGAGATTTTTCTTGGTTTTCAAAGCTTCTGCACAAGCGCCAAGATTCCTTTCCGCTTTTTGAATGTAAAGATTCTTAGCCACCGTAAAGACCTCAACAGAATCCTTATCGTTCTTGATTCCCAGTTCCTGCAAAAAATCTTTATATCCTTTTGTATAATACACCTGATCGCTATTGCACCGATAAGACTTGATAAAAAAGTCAACGCTGAAATTTGATTCTCTTTTAATCAAGGGTTTTGTCTTTAAATACCTCCGGGCACAAGTCCGAGTCGCCTCGTCTACCGATTCATCTTGTGACAAGGAATCCAGTTCGCTCTTAAATTCCGCATTGGCAAAATCGGCCGCATTCCAGGTATAATCCATCTCATAAACGGACCTCTCATCAAGAATTTCCTCAATATTGCAGGAATCCGGAACATCTTCCGAATTGAGAGGATTTTGGTGGACAACAAAACAAGTGTTTTGAGCAACAAGAATCGTATCCCCTTCCTGTCCATCCACATAAGAACGAATAGAAGCACACGATTGCCTATTAAATGTCGATGGATTCCTCATGTTCGGGTCTTCGGTAGACCCAGCGACAGATGTATCGTTATCGGAACATGCCACCCAAAAAAGCATTGTTCCCAAAACAAGTAGACTATACAGATTCTTTTTCATTTTTAGCATCCTCCAAGTTATTCAGTTTCCACGTCATCGGGAACAGCTGCACGTTCAGACGGTAAATCTGGTCGGCCTCCTCTGCATCCGAAACAATGGCGATAATTTTTTTTCTGAACGCATCCACTTCTTGCGCAATGCGTTCGTAACATTCCCTATTGACGGCAAAGGTAACGCCCGATACGTTACGGTCCTGCGGCCCAAAGCGATCGATGGATTCCATGGCAAGGCCCATCATCTTGCGTTGCATCGCATGCACGGCGTAAGCCATGCCCTCCCTGGATGCCGTCACGTTCTTCTCGGTCTGGCGGTAGGCGCCGTCGGTATTCTTCTTCAAGAATCCCGCCTTGGTTAGGAACTCGAGTGACGAGGCGACTTCGGCAGCAGAAATATCGTTGCAGCACATCTTCGCGATTTGCCCCGGAGTCGCCCCCGGCATCATCGGAGCCAGTTCGCGGACAACGGGATTCTTCCAGCCGTCAAAATACTCGACGGCCTCCTTGTCTACAACGCGCACCTTGTACTCCAGCGCAATCTTCTGCATTTCCTTAAGGTACGCCGCCTTGCGTTCGCCTTCCTTGGCGTTGCCGTAATTGACCATCGCCTTGAAATAGTCCACTTCGTAGCCAGCGAGTCCCATCGCATTTACCATGCGGTCCATCGTCACGCGGCTCAAGTTGCTTTTGCCTTCACTCACGAGCCTCAAGTAGGTGGGAGAAGAAAATCCTGCCACCTTCGCGAACTCCCTCCAGGAAAAGTACGAGGTCCTCTTGCGTTCCTCGTAATAATCCTTGATGAGGAGGTGATAATCTTGATATTCAACTATCGGTTTCATGTCTTTAAATATAGCTTGATTTTTTAAAGAATGATACAAAATATTGGTTTTTAAGAAGAAAATATATTCTTTTTTAAAATTATTTCGTATATGACACATATTTTAGTGCATATAGCACAACCGCCCTTAGGAGGGGGTTCAATCAAGCGATAAAACTAGTCGTCACGGTTGTCAAAAGCCTGGGCTTCTTCGGGTTCCTCGACGGTCCATTCACGAATATGGTCGGCCAAATCCTTCTGGCCATCCTTTTCGAGTTCGTCCGAAATTTCGTTGAGGACTTCCGCATCCTGCGCGGTCAGGTCGCGCTCGAACATGTCGAGGTATCCCTTGAGCACGTCGTAGGCCTTGAGCGCCACCAACAGCTGCAGGAATTCCATGTCGAAACCTTCCCCGCTGCGGAACTTGGCGTAATCCTGGAGCATGGAATGCGCCTCGGACGCGTCGACAATGCTGCAGAGACGGCCCAAGTGGATGACCTTCGGGAACGTCTCGTAGAGGCGGCGCGCAATCTTGACGCAGTCGGACTTGCGGCCTTCGCGGTCGGCAATGGCGGCCATCAAGTCGAGGTAGGCTTCTTCGTCTTCGTTGCCCGGATTCTGGACGTCTCCGAGCCACTGCTTGGCAAGTTCGATATTGCCCGCGACAAAGTACTCGTTCGCGATGTCGATGAGCGTCGCGTTGCTCTTGTCCGGATCCTTCAGAAGGGCTGCCTTCGTGAAGCTTTCGGTATCCTTCATGGCATCCGCCATGTCGCCTATCGCGTCCAGAACGTCTTCGCGGTTCTCGAGATCCACCTCGTCGACTGTCGCAAGGAGTTCCACGAGCAGGGCCTTGGCGCGTTCCGCCGGCAAAATTTCGTCCAGCGCGAGGAATACGACGGATCGGCCTTCCCCGCCCACGTGGCGGAGCGCAAGGTCGTGAACCAGGTCGGCAATGTAGTCCTTGTCATCGTACTGGCCGGCAAGTTCCACAAAGAACGTTCCGGCGTCGTAAAAGAGGCTATCCCACTCTTCGCGTTCCTCGTCTTCGGCCTTGAACGGAAGGAAGTCCGCGCGGAGCGTCCAGGCAAGCAGTTCGAGCTTGAGGCGGGCATCCTTGAAGTCCTCGATATCGTCTATCGTCTTCGCGATGAACTCGTAGAGTTCGTCGGGACGGTGGAGCAGTCGGCTTTCGCCGCCAACAATCTGCGAGAGCGTTTCACGGATGCGGTCTTCCTTGCCGCGGAAGGCGGCGGCACCGCTATGGGATTTCCAGACTTTCTTTTTCTTGGCCATGCTCCAAATGTAGAAACATTTAGCGGCCGCGAGACTTGAGGAGCTTCTCGCGTTTTTGTTTTCGGCGGAGGCGGCGACGTTCACGGCGGGCGCGCTTACGCTGTTCTTCCATCGTCTTCACCTGCTGAAGCACATCCATGATGCGTTCGGTGGCGAAGGCGTTATTGAGCTTCTTGCGCGTCACCCAGTCGAGCAGGCATACGCAAAAGAGGAGCGAGCCCACAAAAAACGCAAGGGCGATGGGCCAGACAATCGCGGAAAAATGGCCCGCGATAAAGCCGAACGCAGGCGGCATGATGATTGAGCCGAGGTACGAACCCGCCATCTGGATGCTGATGGCCCTACCCGAAAGTTCTTCACCGAACCGCGCTGGAGTCGCATGGATTAGCGACGGGTAGACGGGGGCGCAACCGAGGCCGAGCAGGCAGATACAAACCGGCGTAACCCACAGCGGTAGCGGAAACACCAGGACCATGCAGCCGACGACGACAATCGCGATACCCGCATGTACCAAGCGCATGTCCGTAAAGCGGATGGCGAAAAAGCCGCTGAGGATGCGCCCGACCATCACGGAGGCGAACATGAGCGAAACGGCGAGCGCGCCCACCTCGGGCTCGAAACCGCGGGCCACCAGATACGTACCGCACCAGAGGCTCGTCGAAATTTCAAGCGACGAATAAAAAAAGAACGTCCAGAACGAAAGCTTCATTCCCGGCACGCGCAACGCGGCCCGGAGCGAGATGTCGGACATTTTCGAAGACGGAGCCTGCCTGGAGTCGCCACGTTCCATTCGCTTCCATAGCGGGAGCGAAACGAGCATCATGACCGCGATGACACCGAGTAACAGAGCCACCAGTTCGTAGGCGCCGCGCCAGCCGAAACCGAAAAAGGCGGAACCCGCAAGCAGCGCGGGACCGAGGCAGGCACCGATGCCCCAGCTCGCATGGAGCCAGTTCGTATGCTTCGATTCCAGATAGATTGCCGCAAAGTTGTTCATCGCGACATCGATAGCACCGGCGCCAAGCCCCATCGGGATGGCGAACAGGCTCATCACCCAGAACGCGGACGCAAAGCCGTAACCTACCGACGCGACCGCCGTAAGCGCGATACTCACAAAGACGAGCTTGCCCGTACCGAAAAGGCGCAACAGCCTCGGCGTAACGAGGCTCGAGACAATCGTCCCGACACTCACGATAATCGAAAGGAGGCCTGCTGCCGAAAGCGGGGCATGCAGGTCAAGCTGCATCAGCGGCCAGGCGGCGCCCAACACCGTATCGGGGAGCCCGAGGCCAATAAAGGCCACATATATGACAATCAGGAGAAACAAGCGCTACACCACGGAATCATTCTATTTCTTCTCGCGAATCCGCTTGTACAGGCTTTCGGCCTTTTCGGTATCGCCCGCGTTGGAGTACACGTGACCCACGTTCTCGGCACCGATGCGGCCTTGCGAACTGCCGGCAAGCCAAGCCTTCATGTAGCATTCGAATGCTTCATCGTAGCGCTTCTGGTTGAAATAGATCTGTCCCAAATCCAGGTTGAGGTCGCCCTTGCCCTTGTTGTGGCGCAGGCCCTCTTCCAGCGTGAAGATGGCCATCCACGGGGATTCGTTTTTCACGTACATCTGCGCCAGGTAACGGCGGGCCGAAACGTTTTCGGGGTCCATCAGGAGCCCGTTTTCCATCTCGTTCAGGGATAGCCTCGTGGAATCCATGCTACGGTAGTAATACGCGAGCGTAAAGTGCACGTCGGCACCCGCGGTGGCCGTCATCTGGAGCGCATTCTGAAGCGTCTTGATGGCGTACTCGTAGTCGCCCAGTTTCTCGTAGACTTCGGCGAGGCCGTACCAGGCGTCCATGCGGTCGGGGTTCAGCTGCAAAGCGCGTTCGAAGTTCTTCTGCGCCAAGGTCCAGTCGCGGCCCTTCAGGTAACATTCGGCAAGAGCGAAATGCACATGGTCCGATTCCACGCCGAGTTCGATGGCGCGCCTGTAGGCGGCAATCGCATCACCCGGAGAATCCGCGAGGTAGTAGAGGTCGCCCAGGAGCATCCAGGCTTTCTCGAAATTCGGCAGGAGTTCCACGGTGCGCTTGTAGGCGACCATCGCCACCTGCTTGCGGTCGAGTTGTACCATCGCGTTACCGAGGTTGAACCAGGCGAAGGGCTCGTAGCGGCCCTCGTCAATCGCCGCACGGTAAAGCGGAACCGCTTCCTTGTATTTTCCCTGGTCGTAGAGTTCGTTCGCCTTGAAGAAGTAATCCTCCGCCGCGAAAAGCGGAACCGCGGCAAGGATAAGCAAGACGAGAGACGAAAGACGAGAGACGAGAGAATGTCGCACGGCGACCAAGGAACACCTTCGCAAAAGTCTGCAAGGTGAGTGTCGCGACGGGCTGCTTGCAGACCGGCATGACCGAACCGTAGCAACGGACGCCGCAGGCGTCCACTCCGAGCTGGGGCCCCGCCCGCAAGTTTTTCTTACAAGAGGTTTTAACCAACTAAATTTGTAATTAAAATTATTTGACAAAGCGGAACTCCTTTGTAGCCTTCTGGGCCACGGGGTATCCGCCAAGTTGGGCGGGGCTGAACTTCCATTGACGAACTGCCTTCAGCGCCTCGTTCTCGAAGCCGTATCCCGGAGGATCGAGACTCATCACGTTCGCCTGCGCAACGTCGCCATACACGTCGATAACGATCATCACCTTCACGTATCCCGAGATACCGAGCTTCTTGGCACGTTCGGGGAACTTCGGCTGGACTTCCTTCAACACTTGAGCCTGTTCGTCCACCTCGCCCGCCTCATAGACGACATTCTCCATCGAGCCCGTCCCTACGGCCACGCCATCGCCAGCCGCACCGCGGGCAAGCGAGAGGTCCATCTGGAAATTCTGGCTGCGCGAGACGCCCATGTTCGCCGTAATCTTGAACGGGTTCGGATTCACGATAGTGCGGATGACCTTCTGCTTCACCTCGGGCTTCTTTTCGCTCACGAGCACTTCCACCTCGGTTACCGCCTCCAGCTCCTTTTCCGTCTTGACGCCCTTGTCAAAGAACAGCGCGTTCAATACCGGCACGGCAAGGAAGAACACCGCACTCACCACGAAAGAGAGCACGAACGCTGCCGGGAACCGGAAATATTTAGCGAGGAAATCGAGCACTACTCCTCTTTATTCGCTGAAATGGAAACCTTGCGGACCTTGGCGATATTGCATTCGTCCAAGATGTCCACGACAACGCCGTTGGGAGCGTCTCGGTCACTCACGATAATCACGGGGCGGTCGGGAGCCTCGGCCATCATCTGGCGAAGCACCGTCTGGAGCGTAGAGAGGTTCACCTGGGTCTCGTTGATGTGAATCGTGCCCTGGCGCGTCACGCCTATCAAGATGCTTTCCTTGGCGAGTTCCTTCGCGGAACTTGCCTTGGGCTTCGTCACGTCCACACCCGTCTCACGGGTGAACGTGGATGTCACGATGAAGAAGATAAGCAATATGAAGACCATGTCGAGCATCGGCGAAACGTCAATTCCGCCGGCATCGCGCGTTCTCTTGCGTATAAAGCTCATTTTTCCTCCTCCGCAGGTATTTCTGCGATGGACTCGGGCGACACAGCCGCACCTTTATCAAAAACATAAGACTCGTACTTGAGCGCTTCGCTCCATGTTTCGTCTTCGACTTTTTCGACACAGCCGGCGAGGTAATTATAGGCCAGCATCAGCGGGAAGGCCACAAGCAGGCCCGCTTGCGTCGTGAGGAGCGCTTCTGAAATGCCATCCGCCAAAAGCACCGGGTTTCCGAATCCGAACTGCTTGATGGTCTCAAACGTATGCACCATGCCCGAAACCGTACCCAAAAGCCCCATCATGGGCGCTAGTGCGGCGCAAGTAGAAATCGTCTTGAGCGACTTGGATAAGTTTACCGAAATGCCGTGGCGTGTCGCCTCCATCGCGTTGCGGACAGCAACCGGGCCGCGGGCGCGGTACTTGCGCACGTCTTCGGCGAGCGCCAAGAAATAACCGTTGGGGCGCACACGCAACTTCTGGAAGGCGTAGTCCTCCCCCCACTTTTCCAGATTCTTCCAGAATGCAGAAACGGACTTGCCGCGAAGCATGAAGTAATAGCCGTAGCGCTCGAGCATCAAGAACCAGCCGAACCATCCGAGCAGGAAAATGGGCGCAAGCACCCATCCTCCCCTGAAGAGGATGTTCATGGCCGCTTCGAAAAGCGAATTCTGGTCGACGCCGACAATCACGGATTACTTTTCCTCTATCCAGAGGGCGTTCAAAACGGCGAGTCCCGCCTTCTCCATGCGTCCGCGCAGGGCGTCGCAGCGGTTCGTGAGGAACGTGTGCAACAGCTGCAGCGGAATGGCCGCCATGAGGCCCGCTTCCGTAGTCACGAGGGCAATCGAGATACCGCCGGCAAGGAGCTTCGGATCGCTCGTGCCGTGCATCGTGATGACGTCGAAGAGTTCAATCATACCCATCACCGTACCCAAAAGGCCAAGCAGCGGAGCGGTAGAAGCAAACACGGATACCCACGTGAGTCCGGACTCAATCTTCGGGACTTCGGCGGAGAAGAGTTCCTCGAGGGATTTCTCCGCGCTTTCGCGGCCCGGGAACGGACGCGAAAGCACAGTCCGCAACACCTTGCCGACCTTGCCGAACGACTTTGCGGACTG
>CADBLC010000059.1:8785-18864 GCA_902795385.1 Fibrobacter succinogenes
TGAAGAACTGCTTCGCGTCGTCCTTCCAGGTAGTTTCCGTATGGTGCGCAAGTTCGCTCGAGAGTTCCGTACTCAAAAGCACATCCACGGGAACCATCACGAAAGCGGAATCGTGCACGCCCCTGAACGCGGCGGCTATTTCCTTCTTGGTATCGGGAGTCAGGTTTTCCTGCCAGCTGTAGACTCTCTTCTTTTCGCCCGCCACGGGGAGCATCAGGGCCGCCGGATGGAGACCGTTGATGTCGACGGCGTTCGCCATCTGCATGGCATAGAGCCCGCCCAGGCGCATGCGGTCACCCTGTGCGACAGCCGTACCGAACATGAGTTCAGCCTTCTCCACCTTGCTTTCGCGGGTAAAGGCCATCTCTTCACGGGCGGCATCGAGCACACCCTTCGCTATACGGAGCGGATCGTCGCGGTACAGCGACATTTCTTTCTTGACCTTGTTCTGGACTTCCACGCGTTCCGCCATCTTGAACGGCACACCCTGTTCCTGGAACTTCGCAAGCGTCTCGAGACGTTCCGGGCCAACGGCCAGCGAGAGGAATTCGGCGCGGGCCTTCTCGGCCTGCAGCTTTACCTGGGCAAGATCTTCGCGCGCCACGCGCACGTCCTCGAACAGGCGGGTGCGCTCCGACATGAGGGCGTCCACCTTCTCCTTGCTCTCCTGGTACTTCTCGTTGAACATCTCGCGTTCCTGGTTCGCCGTCTCGCGGTCCTTCCAGCGGGCGGCCACAGCCATGTCGCGCTTTTTGCGGGCCTCTTCCAGGTCGGCCTTCGCGCTGTTGAGTTCGGCGCGCTTCTTGACCCACGGCGCTCGCCATGACAATTCATCCTAATCATCACTGAGCCTCCTTCGGAAAGGCGACCGGAATGGTCACGAGTCTCGGGGCGGTCTTCCCTTCGGCAACCTTCATCACGTCCTTCAATACGGTACGCATCGCGAGGTCGTCGGAGACGTTCTTCCAGGCATAACCGCCATCGGCGGTACGCTCGAGCCACAGCACGTCGTTGCCGTCGTTGCTCACGAACACGGAAGCAACCGCGCCATAGCGCAGGTAAGTGCCGGGCACACTGCGGGCGTCCACCTGCAAAAATCCCTTCCATACCTCGGTCGTGTAACCGAGCCTGATGCGGTCGTAAAAGACCTCGAGCGTACGGTTCAAGGCATCGTCAGCCTCGATAACGCCCTTGTGCAACTGGTCCGCGATTTCCTGGACGCTTCTAACCGTCTCCTCGTTGCGGTACGGGAAATCCGACTCGAACACCGGGACGAGCGAATCGATTACCTTCGCGAGCGATTCGTTGTAACGGGCCTTGCGACCTTCGAACCACTTGATGGTGCCCATCGTCTTCTGGCGGGCTTCGGCGATATGCTTCAGCTCGGACTTCAGCGAGTCGATTTCGGAATTGATGGTCTTGGTCTGGCTCGAAAGGGCCTGGACTTTCTTGCGACCGACCTCGACGAACTCGGCATGGCGTTTCTTTTCGGCGTCATGCAGGTTCTTTTCGCGGGCGGTTTCCGCCTCGACAGCCTTGATCTGCCGGCGAACGCTTTCCACCGTCTCCTGGGCGCCAGCCAACACGCAAGTCAGCCCGAGGCATAACAAAAATCTTGATAAAATACTTGATTTCATATGTAAACGAAAAATACAAAGAACCGCGGTCACTAGACCACGGTTCCTTGCGAAAAACAACTAAAATAAGGCCTGTATAGGCATTACTTCTTGGAATCCCTAAAGTACTGCGGAGTGTTCTTGGCACCGGCCTTCTTCAGGGCCTTGATCAGGCGCGGATAACCTTCGTTGGTCGCCCAGTCGAGCACGGAGTAGCCCTGGCCGCACTTAGCGTTCACGTCGACACCCTTGTTGATGAGGAACATCATGGCGTCGTAGTTGCCGGACTTGACCGTCCAGTGGATAGGCAGGTAACCATCGGCGCTGCGGTTCTCGAGCGGAGCACCAGCGTCGGCGAGAATTTCAAGCATGTCGACCTTGCCGGTCTTGGCAGCAATCAGCACGGCAGTACCGAGGTTGGCCGGGTCGGCGCCTTCGGTCTTGAGCTGGGCAATAAGGCGGATGACAGCGTCCTTGTTGCCCATCATCACGGCGTTGTCGATGACCGGCTCGCCGTTACCGTTGCGGACATCGGCCTTGGCGCCATGTTCAAACAGATAGTTAAGAACCATCACGTTGCCCTTGTTCGCTGCGATAGCCACGGCGTTGTTGCCGTTATCGGCGAGGGCGTCAATTTCGTAGGAGGCCTGGAGGAACAAGGTCATCTTGGCCGTGTCACCCTGGGCGGCAAAAGATACGAAGTTATTGGGCGTAAAGCCAATCTTCTGCTTCGTCAGATACTTGCGGACAGACTGCGGATCGTTCGGGTCCAGCTTGTCATCACATGCGGTAAGGGAAAGGAGCATGCCGAGAGCGCACACACAAAGCAATTTTTTCTTCATTTTTTTACTCCAGAATGGGTGTTCTTGATTTTCTGTCTGTAAAACTACTCTTTTTTTCGCGAATTTATCAACATAAAAATCTTTTTTCGTAAAAAAATTCGCATCCGCCCGCCTAGGTAAACTTTTACTTACCCGGTTTCTTGATCTTGAGCCTTTCCCCCACCTTGATTTTGGTGTCGCTCAGGCCGTTCCACTTCACGATATCCTCGATGGTCACGTTGTACTGGCGAGCGAGGTCCCACAGGCCCTCCCCCTTCTTGACTTCGTGCGTAATGAAGCCGTCGTCGGCCTTGGGAGCCTCGGATGCGGCGGCCGGAGCCTTCCCCGCGACCTTGAGCTTTTGGCCCGGGTAGATGGAGGTGGAGTTCCCCATCCCGTTCAGGGCCTGGATATCCACGACCGTCGTGTTGCACTTCTTGGAAATCGAGAACAAGTTGTCGCCCGACTGCACCACGTAGACATCGCCCGTAAACTTGACTTCTTCCTTCTTCGGCTCAGGCTTCTTGACCAGGGGTTCCTGCTTCTTGGCGCCCTTCTGCTTCTTGGGCTGCACGAATTCCGGGATGACGATGGAATCGCCCTCGGTAAGACGCTTGTTGAAGCCGCCGTTCGCCTCGAGGAGCATCACCACCGGCACGCCAAAGGATTTCGCGATGTCGGCATAGGAATCCCCGGACTTCACCACGTACTTCTCGCCCTTGGCGAGAGGAGCGCGGACTACTCCGGCAGAGGGTTTCGGTTCAGGCTTGGAAACAAGCAAGGTGTCGCCCGGCTTTACCACGGCGGCTGCATCCAGGGAGTTCCAGGCACGGAGGGAATCTTGCGATACGCCGAACAGGCGCGCCACAGAGGCCAGGTTGTCGCCCTGCTTTACGACATACGTCTTCACCTTCGTCGGCTTCTTGCCGGTAGATTTTTTTGGGGTGACCTTGATGGGAATCAAGAGCGACTTGCCCGCACGGATGCGGTCACTCTTCATGTCGTTCGCCTGCTTGAGTTCCGTAACCGAGATGCCGTACTGGCGCGCAATAGCGCCAAGGTTCTCGCCCTTCTTGACCTTGTGGTGGTGCCAGCTGGAGAAGCTGTTCTTTTCCATCTTGTCGTAGCCGTCAACAAACGCGCCGCGGGTCCCTACGGGCAGGCGGAGCAGATAATGGTCCTTGTTGGGAGGCGTACACCACTTCACGAGTTCCATGTTCAGTACACGGAGCGTATCCTCGCTCACCTTCAGGAGTTTCGCGACTTCCTCCAGCGGGAAGGAATCGAACACCGTCACCGTGTCAAAATCGGGCTGGAACTGCTTCTCGACCTTCATGTCGTACTGCGCCGGGAAGTGTCCGATGACCATCGCCGCAAGGATTCGGGGCACATAGCGCATCGTCTCCTTCGGGAGCTCCAGGTCCCAGTACGTGACCGTTTTCGTCGTGTCCCACGTGGAATCGGCCATCATCTCCTTGACCAGGCGGCGCACGCGGCCTTCACCGCAGTTGTAGGCGGCCATGGCCAGGAGCCAGTCGTTAAATTCGTCGTGCAGGCGCTTAAGGTACTTGAGGGCGGCCATCGTCGCCTTCTCGGGATTGCGGCGCATGTCGACCCAGTAATCCACCTCGAGCCCGTAGCGCTTGCCTGTTTCCGGGATAAACTGCCACATGCCCGAAGCCTTGGCTCGGCTGTAGGCCTTCACCTTGAAACCGGACTCCACCAGCGCCAGGTAAATGAGGTCCTTGGGCATGCCCATCTGCGAAAGCTGCGCGTAAATCATGGAATCGTAGGCCGTCATGCGGTTGAGCGAGCCTTCCGTAAAGTTGCGGGCACCGTTGGTCATGTAGAAAATCTCCTGCATGACCCTCTCGTTGAACTCGACCGGGAGCGTAAACTGCTTCACATCCACCGTATCGAGGAAATTCTCGATGACCTGCAGGGAGGCGCTGTCGGCCAGGGCCTCGTCCAGGGCGTCAATACCCTCAATAGAAACGTCATTCTGCTGGAAAGTCTCCGCGCTTTCGCCGAGGTCCGCTACGTTCGGGTACACCTCGTCAAGCGCCCGCACGATTCGCGAGGGCATCATGGCACGGTAGGCGGAATCTTCCGCCGGAGTCACGTTGCGGTAAAGGGAATCGTATTTTTCGGAAACGAGCTGGCGGAGCGACTCGTCGAGGTAATGCCTCGCGAGCATCCATTCCTGGTTGTCCATGGCCTGGAGGGCGTAGCGGTAATAGGTCCAAGACGGGCGAACCGCGAGGGAATCGGAAACTTTCTCCCTCAGGGCGACCATGGCGTACGAAACCGAATCCGGCACATGAGGTTCGGCGTCACCGCCCATCACGGACGGCTGGACGGCCTGTTTAGGCGAACAGGCCGAAAGAATCGCGACAGAAGCGCCCAAAGCGAGCAGGCGCATCAACTTATCCATGCTAATCACTGGTCGTAATCCAAATCTTCCGCGTAGTCCGACCAGATCTGGTCACGCCTGAAGGTAGGACGGTCGAAATCCACTTCTTCGTCAAGTTCCTCTTCTTCCTCCTCGATTTCCTCTTCCTCTTCGGGGAAAGGGGCCGGGAGGTCAAAAGCATCGCCCTTGGGACGGCGACCGCACTGACGGACAAAATCTAGCATAGAACCTCTTTTAGTGCATGACCTTCTCTACGCCAAGCCAGAGGACGGCGCACATCACGAAGGCGGCGACAATCTGCAACAGGATGATGATGCGATTGATACGGTAGGCCTTCTGCGACTTGCGGTGCCACGGCGGACGTTCGATTTCAGATTCCTTTTTAAACATTCCGAAAGGAAATATACTCATAATCGCCAAAAAGCAAACGAGCAAATCGTTTTTTTTATATAATTTCTACCGGATTTTTATGCGGAAAGTTTTCACCATACTCCTCGGTACGGCGGCGCTACTCCATGCGCAAGTCGGCGTCGCGCGAAACGCGCACGGCATGAGGGTTCCATCCGCACATACGCTGGAACAGGGGTTCGTCTACTTTTCCGGCAATTTCGAGAACATCAGCGACGGCGAGCCTTTGGCCCTGGACGGCTATACCGACATGTCCACCGGCAAATCCTATTACGTCCAGAGAGGTGCCGCCGCATCTGGCGGGGCCGTTCAGGTAAGCTACGGCGTATTCGACTTCCTCGAGCTGGGGGCATCGCTTCCCTTCTACTACGAGAGCAAGGTCATGGACTCGAGGCTCGAGGGCTTCGCCCTGGGCGATATCCAGGCTTCCGCAAAGGCGAGCGTTCCCATCAAGGACATGCCCCTGTACCTGAGTTTCGAGGGCGACGTCTACATCCCGAGCGGCGCACGCGGACGCGGTTTCAGACCGCGCCACTCCTGGTTCATCGATGAAGACAAGGCCTCGTACGCCTACACCAACGGCGGATTCGCGCTGGCAGGCTCGGCTTTTCTCACGGTAGACTTTTTCGGGCTCCTGCTATGGAACAACTTCGGTGGCTACATTTCCACCATGGGTTACGGGAGCGACGCCTTGCTGTGGGGCTCCGGCGTAGAACTGTTCCCGCACAAGCTGATCAGCCTTATCGCCGAAATTTCCGGCGAGACACGCACTTACAAGATGGCCCATCCCGGCAACATCCTGAACGAGCCCGTCAGGTTCACGCCCGGACTCAGGCTACACCTGCCGAACAATGCCGACCTCATGTTCGGCGCCGACATCGGCCTCGACTTTTTGCGCGGGCGCAAGGCGGGTAACGGCATCGAGGTCAAGCGAAACGTCCGCGACCGCACCATCAAGTACGAAGTACCCAGCACCCACGAGATTTCGTTCGTATTCGCCTTTTCCAAGACGCTCAACTTCAGCTGGAAGGATTCCGACCGCGACGGAGTGGCCGACCGCATGGACATGTGCCCCGGTTCCACGTTCGGCGTGAAGGTCAACAACCGCGGATGCCCTGTTGACGAGGACCAGGACGGCATTTTGAACATCGTGGACGACTGCCCCAACACGCCCTTCGGCATCGAGGTGGACTTCTTCGGCTGCCCGCTCGACGAAGACCGCGACGGCGTGCCCGACTACAAGGACAAATGCGCAGCGACCCTTGTCGGCAGGGCGGTAGACGGCGACGGATGCGAGCTTGACTCGGACGGCGACGGCGTAGACGACAACAACGACCTTTGCCCGGAAACCTCTCCCGAAGAGCAGGTCAACAACAGCGGCTGCCCCATAGACAACGACCATGACGGCGTATTGAACGAGAGGGACAAGTGTCCCGAGACCCCGCAAGGACGATCCGTGGACCAGGACGGCTGCCCCCTGGACTTTGACCACGACGGCGTGCCCGACGACATGGACCAGTGCCCGAACAGCGCCCCCGACGAACTCGTGGACGCCTCGGGATGCCCCTCCGACCAGGACAAGGACGGCGTTCCCGACACCAAGGACCAGTGCCCCGACACGCCGAGCGAATTCTCCGTGGACCGCAGCGGCTGCCCCGCCGACAACGACCTCGATGGCGTGCCCGACGACATGGACAAGTGCCCGAACACCCCCGCCAAGGCCCCCGTCGACACTACCGGATGCCCCGCCGACAACGACGGCGATGGAGTCGCCGACTACCTGGACAAGTGCCCCGACACCTTCCCCGACGTGCTCGTGAACGCCTCGGGATGCCCCTACAACAGCAAAAAGAACCTGAACAGCATCGCAAAGCAGGTCAAGTTCCGCGACAGCAACGAGGAGCCGCTCAATTCCGCCTACACCGCCGTAAACGACGTCATCGAGCTCATGCGCCGTTACGGATTCGACCTCGAGGTCCAGGTTTCCGCCAGCGGGCCGAGGGCGAAGGCCGTCTCCGAAGCGAGAGCCGAACACTTGCGCGAGATTTTCAAGATAAAGGGATTTGACGAGAAGAGGGTCCAGATCGAGGCCGTCGGTGCCGCGTTCCCGCCCGGAGTCAAGTTCACAGCGAAGAATATCAAACGATGATCAATACGACACTCTGCTATATAGAGCACAACGGTAAATACCTGCTGCTCCACCGCGTCAAGAAGAAAAACGACATCAACAAGGACAAGTGGATCGGTATCGGCGGCAAATTCGAAGAACGCGAATCCCCCGAAGACTGCATCCGTCGCGAAGTCCTGGAAGAAACCGGCCTGACGCTTACGCGCCTAGCGTACCGCGGCATCGTCACCTTCATCAGCGACGGGATGGCCGAAACGGAGTTCATGCACCTGTTCACCGCGACGGAGTTCGAGGGCGAAATCAAGGAATGCGACGAGGGGACTCTTGAATGGGTGCCCAAGGAAGATGTCCCGAAACTCCCCCACTGGGACGGCGACCTCATCTTCCTCGACCTGCTGCAGCGCGGGGCCCCGTTTTTCTCCCTCAAGCTCACCTACCGGGGCAGTACCCTCACGGAAGCGCTCCTGAACGAGAAACCGGTCGAAAAAATCCCCGGCCAGCCCTAAAATTTGCATTTAATCACATTTTACACATTTTTTTCAAGCAACACCTTTTCAAAACGAAGAAAAAAAACAATATTTAGTAATACTCCAAACCAACCCCAAAGAAGCCGGCCTTCAAAAGGTCGGCTTCTTACTTTTTTGACGAAAATTGGGGATTACCACTTAGCTAGGGCATTAGACACAATCAGGTCCTGCATCTTCTCGATGGCGCGGGCCTGGCCGTGGCGATCTTCGGACTCGTTTTTCTGGATATCGTACGTACCGTCTGCCGAAAGCGACTTGCTCTCGTAGATGATGCGGTCCTTCACGTTGTCGTAGAACTTGACACTCACGCGGATGGTGACGCGGTAGGTTTCCACATCGCTGTTGCTGTTGTAGTTCTCGGGCTTGTTCGTGTAGCTGAGGAGCGTCATCTCGAAGTCGGCGTTGGCATTCTCGTTCACCAGGCGCACACCGCCCGCATTCTTCTTGAACATGTCGACGACTGCCGTATGGATATTGTTCGCGAGCACCGGGTCGAGCGTCTTGTCTTCCACCTCGTGAATCTGGACCGTCTTGATATGGCTGGGCAGCGTGGACGCCGTAAAGCTGTAGCAGCCCGCCAAAAGGCCCGCAACGAAGGTCACCGCGACAAGAAACAAGAATCGGGACATATTCCTAGAAAGCATGATGCAAATTTAAAAACAAATGCGCAAGGCGAAGGAGGAATTAAAAAAAACACTCCCCGCAGGGAGTGCTTTTAATGTTACAATCGTCTAGTTTTAGAGCGAGGTCTTGAACGTCCTGGAGCCCACCTTCACGATGTACATGCCCTTGGCACCGGTGTAAACCTTCTGCTGGGCGCCGAATCCGCGAGTCGTGCGGACGACGTGGCCGAGGCTGTTGAACACGGTGATGGACTTGCCCTGGGCATTGGCAACTACGATGTAGTTGTCAGAAGACGTGAACACGGACACCTTGAGCAAGGTAGGATCTTCGGGCAGGGCGGTCTCGAGAAGGAGCCGGAAGACCTTACACGGGAAGAAGAAGACCTTCCAACGGAGGCAGAAGAAGTCGGCTCGCTAGCAGAAGATTCGACGCTGGCGGAGGATTCCGGCTTGCTGGCGCCAATAGGACCATCCAGGTCGTAGCCCTTCAAGAAATTCCAGATATCGGAAACGTCGGCCTTGGAGGGGCTATGCTGACGGCCCTCGAGCTTCAGGTGCTTCACATAGATGCCGTTGTCGCACGGACCCCAGGTGTAAAGCGTAGCCCTGTTCTCGCTGTTCGGGTGGTTGCTCTCGACTTCCGCCTGAGACGGGCACTTGAACTGGTCTCGGTAATTCTTCAAGTTATTTTCAAGACCATCGTAGCCCACCACGTTGTCGCTGGTTCCGTGGGTATGGAATATGGGAACCGGACGTTGTGCCCTGCCGGCGCCCATCATCAGGTAGCCAGAGCAGGGAGCAAATGCGGCAATCTTGTCGGCAATCTTGCCCATGGCATGGTAAGAGAGCATACCGCCCATGGAGAAGCCCGACATGTACACGCGCTTTTTGTCGATCTTGTAGTCGTTGGCCAACTGGTCGATAATCTGCGTGATCCATTTGGTATCCTGGTCACCGCTGATATCCCAGGTACTGTAACCCGTTGCGCCCTTGGGATAGGCTACAACAAAGCCCGCCGTATCGGCAACCGCTTCCCAGTGGGTATTGGACTGCTGATAACTGGGGTCCTGGTCCATGCCGTGGAACGACATGAGCAACGGACTATTGTCGGCGAGACCGGACGGAGCATAGACGTAGACTTCTCTGCCCGAAACGGATATCTTTTTGTAGTCGTTGATGGATTTGCCGCCACCGCCGCCCCCCCATTGAGCGAATGCAAACGACGCAGCAACAAGAAGCAATAGTGCTTGTTTCATTTTTGTTCTCCTCGGATAATAACCTACCCATAATATATGTCCAAAAAGAGCAAACACTATACGCCGCAATTAAATAGCGATGTAAACGAATACAACAGGATTCTATTTTGAGAAATAACAAAGATATCGGGAATGCCTTTATTAATTTTTACAAACGGACGTCGCGAAAATTCTATATTTTGACCCGAAAAATTTTTACATCCGAGGCATAACATGCTTGACATAAAGAAAATCCGTGAAAATCCGGAATACTACATTGCTGAAACCGAAAAGAAGTATACGACCGT
>CADBLC010000060.1 GCA_902795385.1 Fibrobacter succinogenes
CGATGCCGTTCCCGATATCGCCGAGGCCGTCCGCGACCTCGGTTATGCCCCCGAAAAAGCACTTTAGTGTGATTTTTGACGCGTTTTGGCGGTTTTCTGTGCCAAGAACGACCTTTTGGGCGTGAATTGGTGTATATTATTGTAAAAACAAAGAGGATATTTATGAAACGTTCGTTCCTTCTTGCCGGTTGTGTGGCAGCATCGCTTTCTCTGTTCGCTTGCGGTGATGACAGCAGTTCTGCACCGAACAATGTCGACCGCGATACTATCGAGTCTTCCAACGATAACGACGATTCTTCATCTTCATCGGTCGAAGAATCCAGTTCTTCCGAAGCTCCTGAATCGTCTTCCAGTGCTCCGGGCGTACGCGCGGCTACCATGGACGACTTCAGCAAGCACATGGTAATCAAGGGCCTCTTCGGCAAGGATATCAGTTTTGCCGCGGGCTCCAAGCACGGAACGTTCTCGCTCTGGGTGCCCGGCGACGGTTACGAAGACGCTTGGATGGTCATCAACACGGACTTCAAGGACGGCGTTATCAATGTGGCCGGGTCCACCGTCTCTTACGCTACTACCGAATCGGGTGCCGCTACTGATTCCCTGGTCCGCTTTGCCGGCTCCAAGGACAAGCTCTCCTTTATCGTGGACGAAGAAACAGAAAAATTGCTCTGCGTCTACAATGGCGATACGCTTGACGTTGAAACGGAAAAGGTCAAGGTCAAAGACAAGACGATTACCAGCGGTGATTCCCTGGCGGGCAAACGCCTGAGCTGCGACAGGGGTGACACGACCGATGTGTACTCGTTCTACGACGGAACCTACATGCTTAGCCATGTTGTCGGCGATTCCGCTACTCCGCACGACAAGTGGAGCACTGGTTACTACGATATCCAGCGCAGCAGACTTCTTTTGTTGACCGCATACATGAGCAAGAGCGCCAGGGCGCTCACGACGCTTGAAGTTTCGGATACCTACGCACTTTCGACCGTGTCCGGGACCAAGACGGAATGCAAGATGGAAACGTTCAAGTATACCAACCTCGACGCCTCCAAACTCGCTGGCGAATGGGACGGCACGGAAGGCGATGCTTCCTGGACGCTTAACCTCAAGTCCGACGGAAAGTTCAAGGCGCTTTCTAACGAAGGCCGCACCGATTCTCGCGAAGGCGCGTGGGACGTGTTCGGGGATCTTCTCGTGCTCGAGGTTCAGGGTTGCATGGATGTCGCCTGCCTCTCGGTTGTCGGCACGGTTTCTGACTTCGATGCGGCAAAGGGATTCTCCTTCAAGCATACGGCTTCGTATGCGGACGACGGGAAGACCCACCCGGGTGAACTGCCGTACGCCTGGAAGGCTCCGCAGTACGAATAGGTAAGGCTTTGAATTTTGCCCCGGCGTAAAGCCGGGGCTTTTTATCTATTTCATAGATTCTATATTTGGTGCGGATGAAACTCTTTGTTCTCAGGAGTCCAGCATGAAAGTCTATATCGCCCAGATGAGGGTTTTCCCAGGCAAGCCGGAAGAAAATTTCAAGAAAATGAAGGCCGTCGTGGCGCGTGCGAAAAAGGCGGGAGCCGGTTTGGTCGTGTTCCCTGAAAACGCCATCTCCGGCAATTACGCCCGTCTCGGTTCCAGGCAGAACGAGAGCGGTTTCCAGCGCGCTTGCTGCGATGCGGAATATGCCCTCCAGAAACTCTCGAAGGGTATCGAAATCTTGGTAGGCTCCAGCGAGATGTTTGACGAATGCATGTGCAGCCATTACGTGGATGGCGGCATGGACGGCTGGGAACACGATTTCGAGGTCTACTCGGGTTACCAGGAATTCACGACGGGCAAGGAAGTTGAGATCGAGGAAATCTGCGCCAGGGCCGCAAAGCGCTCCGGCAAGCCCGTCCTTTACGTGAATGCGGTGGGTACCGAAAATTCCGGCAAGAATATCTACGCCCTCGATGGCGCGAGCCGCGTATACGATGCCGCGGGGAAGGTAGCCTTCCGTATGGAACAGTTCAAGGAAGGCGAAACTCTCGTCGAAATTGCGAAGGGCAAGGTGAAGGTGCTCCCGCTTGCGGGCAAGTCTGCTCCCAAGTCCGCAAAACCTGCCGAACCCATCGCGCAGATTCACGACGCGCTCGTGTACATGATTCGCGAGAACCTTGCGAACTTCCATATTCCCCGTATGGTCATCGGGGCGAGCGGCGGTATCGACAGTGCCGTATCGGCGGCCCTCTATGCCGAGGCCATCGGTGCGAAGAACGTCTACCTCGTGAACATGCCGACGCGCTTCAATTCCGACACCACCAAGAATGCCGCGCGCGACCTCGCGAAGAATCTCGGCTGCCCGTACACGGTCGCCCCGATTTCGGATATGCTGAACGCGGTCTGCGAGAGCCTCGCAAAATGCGAGTTCGCCCGTAGCGATGCGAAAATCAAGATCGAGGGACTCCATTACGAGAACCTCCAGGCGCGTACGCGCTCTTCGTCCGTGCTTCTTTCCATCGCTTCCGTGCTCGGTGCGGGAATCACCTGCAACGGCAACAAGAGCGAGGCGACCGCCGGCTACTGCACTCTTTATGGCGACAGCTGTGGCGTGATGTGCGCCCTCGGTGACCTCTGGAAAACCCAGGTGTACGAACTGGCAAACTACATCAACCGCAAAAAGGAAATTATCCCGAAGGCATCCATCGACGTTCCCGCGAGCGCGGAGCTCAGCGAGGCGATGAATGTGGACGAAGGCAAGGGCGACCCGATCAAGTACCCGTACCACGACAGGCTCTTCTCTTACTGGGTCGACCAGAATCACGGCCTCGACGAGACGGAATCCCTGCTCGAGGCGGGGACGCTCTGCAAGATGATTGGTGCCGACGCGAAGTATTTCAAGAAGCTGTTCAAGACCAAGGACGAGGCGCTTGCCGACATGCGTGCCTGGCACCGCCGTTTCCGCGGGCTTGCGCTAGCCAAGAGAATCCAGTTCCCGCCCATCCTTTCGCTGAGCGGTTCTGCCTTTGGCGGTGAATACACCGAAAGCCAGGGCTAGCTTTTATTTGTCGATGACTGCGGAGGCGACAACGCCGTCTCCGTCGTACAATACCAGAATCTGCCCCGGAGTGGAGGCGAATTGCGGCTCGTCGAACGCGACCGTGATGTCGTCGTTGCCGATGTTGACGATGTGGGCGGGTGCGCCCTTGTGCCCGAGACGTATCTGGGCGGAAATGTTCCCCGCAAGGACGGGAGCGTTCCGGTCGACCATCAGGTTCAAGTTCACTGCGTGTACCTCGTTGCACTGCAGGGCGCT
The DNA here is from genome assembly GCA_902795385.1 of Fibrobacter succinogenes. Classification (GTDB taxonomy): domain Bacteria; phylum Fibrobacterota; class Fibrobacteria; order Fibrobacterales; family Fibrobacteraceae; genus Fibrobacter; species Fibrobacter succinogenes_P. The sequence goes on from CADBLC010000060.1 coordinate 3,290, forward strand.
GCGCGGGCCGAGCACCACGCGGTTTTCCTTCGCGTCGATGCTCACGACGAACAGCGGTTCGGGTTGCCCGCCGATGTTCAGGCCCTTTCTCTGCCCGATGGTGTAGTGGACGATTCCCTTGTGCTTGCCGAGAACTTTGCCGTTCAAGTCCACGAAATCGCCGGGAACGTTGTCGCTCTCGTCAAAGAGTACGGAGTAGTCGCCGCATTCCAGAAAGTCCTGGCTTTCCTTCTTGTCGGCGTAGTCGTTCCACCCGAGTTCGCGGGCCATCGCCTTCACTTCTTCCTTGCGTAGTCCGCCGAGAGGGAAGATGACGGTGGAAAGCTGGTCCATGCTCAGGCGCGAAAGGAAGTACGACTGGTCTTTCGAGTTGTCGGTGGCGCGGTACAAGAACGGCTTGTCGGGGCTCTGGAAGTCGAGCCGCGCGTAATGGCCCGTGGCAAAATAGTCGAAATTGATTCCCATCTGGCGTGCGGTATGCAGGAGCGCGCCGAATTTTATAGTCTGGTTGCAGCGTACGCAGGGATTGGGCGTACGGCCCGCGCGGTATTCGCTGCGGAAATAGTCGAGCACCTGTCGCTTGTATTCGTCGGAAACGGGAACCGTGTAGTGGGGAATGCCCATGCGCTTCGCGATTTCCTGCGCTTCGGCGATGCTTTCGTCTTCATTGGGACCAAAGCATCCGGAACGTCCCTCGATTTTGGGCATGCCGGGGATGGAGTTGTCCCAGGTGGACATCGTGATGCCCACGACGTTGTAGCCTTGCTGTTTCAGGGTCCACGCGGCAAGTGAGGAGTCGACTCCTCCGGAAAGCCCTACGGCGACGGTCTTGTTCTTCAATTCCATACCAAAAATATAGAAAAAAGGGGGCGGACAACAAAAAAGGCATCCTTCGATTGAAGGATGCCTGCAAGTCTGCTTGCGCCTGGTTACTGTGCGCTGATGTAGAAGACTTCGGTCGTGGTGGCCTTTTCCGTGTCGGTGGCGTTTTCCATCTCGGAGTTCAAGAAGAAGATTCCCTTGAGGTCGAGTTCGATGTTGCCGCCGTTCTTGGTGACGAGGACTTCCTTGGTCCAGGTCTTCGGGTAGAAGCAGGTGTTGCCGACTGTAGTCTTGAGAGTAAGAATCTTGCCCGAAACACTCCAGGTGCCGGAAGTCTTTGCTTCGTAGCAAGTGGCGAGCATGGCGCTCTGGGGCGGATACGTAAACGTGAACTTCCCGTTCGCTTCAAAGTGGAGGGTTGCCGGGGTTGCCTTGAAGTTGTGGTCCTTGCTGATGGTGACGAATGTATCGCCCGGAGCGATTTCCGTGAATTCCGTCGCGCCGTCCAGTTTCCAGGTGCCGTCGGCGAGGCAGTCGAAGGAAAGTCCGCCCTGGCAAAGTTCACCGCGGGTCGGGTCGCTGCTGGTTTCGTCGCCGCATGCGGAGAACAGGCAGAGTGCCGCCATTGCGGCCATGGCCAAAAACATTTTTTTCATCTTGTTCCTCATTTGTTTGTCTGTTTGGAATATAGGTTTTTATCCTTTAAAACGTTAGGAACTATGTAAAAAATTGTATAGAAACGCGGTTTTGCCAAGTGCGTAGCAGGCATTGGCCAATTTGGTAACGCTTTTTTTGGGGGCGATAATAGGAAATGTCGGATAAAAAACTTACTTTATGGATGCAAACGAATTTCTGTTTGTTTGGTTAAGGAGTATATTATGAATATGAAACAGTTAGGTCTAGCGGCCTTGATGGCCGTTTCGGCACATGCCGCCCCGGACCCGAATTTCCACATCTATCTCGCGTTTGGCCAGTCCAACATGGAAGGTCAGGGCGATATCGGGTCGCAGGACAAGTCTGTCGATGAGCGCTTCCAGTTGCTCTGGTCTGCAGATGCTGGGTCCTGTAACCAGGGCGCCTCCAAGGGGAAATGGATCAAGGCGGTTCCGCCGCTGGCCCATTGCCAAGGCGCGAAGCTCGGCCCTGCCGACTATTTCGGGCGTACCATGGTCGAAAAGACGGACCCCCAGATCAAGGTGGGTATCATCGTGGTCGCGGTCGCGGGGTGCAGTATCGACTTGTTTGACAAGGACGGCTATGCAAATTACGCGAGGTCACAGCAGAGCTGGATGACCCAGCGAATCAATACGTATGGCGGCAATCCTTACGGCCGCATGATCGAGATGGCCAAGAAGGCGCAGGAAGAAGGTGTCATCAAGGGCATCATCTTCCACCAGGGCGAAACGGATGCCGGTAACGGCCAGTGGCCCTCCAAGGTCAAGAAGGTCTACGACAACATCATCAAGGACTTGGGTCTCGGCAACGATATCCCGTTCCTCGCGGGCGAAGTCCTGCGCAGCGGCGTAAGCAGCGGTGCCAACAACAACATCGCGAAGCTCCCGCAGCAGTCCTCCAACTTCTACGTGGTCTCTTCCGAAGGCTTCAACCAGGCTCTGGGTGATGGCCAGAATGTCCACTTCACCTCGCAGGAATACCGCGATTTCGGTAAGCGCTACGCTGAAAAGATGATCGAGGTCCTGGGCGACAAGCTCAATCCGGTCGCCTCTACGGTCAGTTCCAGCAGCGAAACTCCCGAAAGCTCCGCCAGCGTTTCTTCGAGTTCTACGCTTCCGGGTTCTTCCGAGGTGGCCAAGTCCAGTTCCAGCCGTCGTCACCGTTCCTCCTCCTCTTCCGTGGTTGGTCCGGAGTCTTCGACCGACGCCATCGATATCGTGACGGGCGTTTCCTCGCATATAGGCAAGGCTGTGTTCGAAAGCGGTCGCGTGTCTGTTCCCGTGAAGGTGAACGGAACCAAGGTCGTGGCCAAGGTGTACAGCATGCTCGGTAAGGAAGTTGTCGACTTCAGTAACAGCTATGGCAACGGAGTGCTTGGTTTTAGCGCGGCGGGACTCTCGCAGGGCTACTACATGCTCTCTGTCCAGGTCGGTTCGGAACATTCCGTGCAGAAGGTGCTGGTGAAGTAACCGATGAGGTGTAATTTGAGCCTTCCGACATGTGTCGGGAGGCTTTTTTTTATTTGTCCGCGACTTGCGGATTGTCGGGGTTGTTCATATAGTGAATAGATGTAAAATGGCGTTTTATGCAGTTTTTTGGTGATTTTTTGCACGTGTTGCATTTGCCTACAACGGAAAAAGACGGCAAAAAGGCAAGGTAGCCCCCAAAAAAGGTTATTTTGTTCTCAGCTGTGATTCGCGTCACAGTGTTGCGTTGTTTAAGGAGATTAAGATGAAAGTCTTGCATTTGGGCTTTGCCGCCTTGATGGTTTCGGCTGCATTTGCCGCCCCGGACCCGAATTTCCACATCTATCTTGCGTTTGGCCAGTCCAACATGGAGGGCCAGGGCGATATCGGCCAGCAAGACAAGTCTGTCGACGAACGCTTCCAGTTGCTCTGGTCTGCAGATGCAGGGTCCTGTAACCAAAACGCGTCCAAGGGAAAATGGATCAAGGCGGTTCCGCCGCTGGCCCATTGCCAGGGTGCGAAGCTTGGGCCTGCCGACTACTTCGGCCGCACGATGGTTGAAAAAACGGATCCTCAGATCAAGGTGGGTATCATCTCTGTCGCGGTTGCCGGCTGCAGCATCAAGCTGTTCGACAAGGATAACTATAAAAGTTATGTCAGTTCGCAGCAGGGCCAGAGTTGGATGATCCAGCGCATTAACACTTATGGCGGAAACCCCTATGGACGCTTGATTGAAATGGCCAAGAAGGCTCAAGAAGACGGCGTTATCAAGGGCATTATCTTCCACCAGGGCGAAACGGACGCCGGTGACGGCAATTGGCCTCCTGCGGTCAAGAAGGTCTACGACAACATCATCAAGGACCTGGGCCTCGATAGCGACATCCCGTTCCTCGCGGGTGAAGTCCTGCGTAGCGGCGTGAGCAGCGGTGCGAACAACAACATCGCAAAGCTCCCGCAGCAGTCCAAAAACTTCTACGTGGTTTCTTCTGAAGGCTTCAACCAGGCCTTGGGCGATGGCCAGAACGTGCACTTCACCTCGCAGGAATACCGCGACTTCGGTAAGCGCTACGCCGAAAAGATGATCGAGGTGCTGGGCGACCAGCTCGACCCGGTGGTGGAGTCCAGTTCCAGCGCTGAGCCGGAAAGTTCTTCGGCCGTTGAATCCAGTTCCAGCGCTGAACCGGAAAGTTCTTCGGCCATTGAATCCAGTTCCAGTGCGGTCACTCCGGAATCTTCCGCTACGGTTGTGCCGCCGTCCAGTTCCAGCGAGGTAGGCCCCGCTTCTTCGACTACCGCCATCGACATCGTGACGGGCATTTCTTCCCGAATCGGCAAGGCTGGCGTGAATGCGGGTCGCGTATCTGTTCCGGTCCAGGTGAACGGAACCAAGGTTGTGGCGAAGGTCTACAGCATGCTCGGCAAGGAAGTCTTCGACTTCAGCAATAGCTACAGCAACGGAACGCTTGGATTCGGCACGTCGGGCCTCCCGCAGGGCAGTTACATGCTCTCCATCCAGGTCGGTTCTGAACATTCCGTGCAGAAGATGCAGATAAAGTAAGGTGTTTTCCCGAAAACTCCTCAGGGGCCTCTCGGCGTAAGCCGGGGGGCTCTATTTTAATCTATGGAAACGACCGTCAGCGTGTTGCCGGCCACCTTGAACTTGATTTCTTTTCCGGTAAACGGGAATCCGTATATGCGTTCGGGATCGTCCTGGTAGTGCGGGCGCGGGTCTTGCCGTAATACTTCGACGAGGGCGTCGAGCTTGCCTTCCGGTACTAGGCTCGCCATTTCGGGTGCGATTTCCACCTGCAGGCAGTCATATCGGCGTTCTTCCGCAAATCCGCCCTTCGCACCCTCGACGCAGTCGGCGTAGGGGAGGTAGGGCTTGATGTCCACGATGGGCGTTCCGTCCATGAGGTCGGCGCCGCTCACGACGATTTCGGGGCCATCCTTGCCGTTTGGGCGGATTTCCTCGATTTTGACGCAGCTCATCGCGAGGGGATTCGGACGGAAACTGCTGCGGGTCGCAAATACGCCTAGGCGCGTGTTGCCGCCAAGTCTTGGCGGCCGAACGGTCGGGTGCCAGGTGTCGCGCACGTTCTCGGAAAAAATCCAGAGCAGCCAGAGGTGGCTGAACCCTTCCAGCCCGCGCAAGGCGTCGGGGTTACGGAATTCCTTCTTGAACCGGATAGTCGATTTGAGGGTACGCAAAAGCCCGCTCTGACGCGGTATCCCGAACTTCTCGGGAAAGTCGCTCTCGATGCGGGCTATGACTTTGAAAAGGTATTCTTTCACGGATATCTATTATTCGAATCCGCTGTCGAGGCCCTTGACGGCATAGGCCCTGCGTTCGCCTGCGGAATTGATGATGATGGCTGCGCCAGACAGGTAGTTCGCCCAGTGCGGTCTCGGGACGAGCGTCATGTCGTATGTCCTGTAGTTGATGGCCTTGTCGGTCAGGTACGATACGAACGGGACGATGAATTCGTCATGGGAGCACACGACGCGCAGGCGCGGCATTTCGTCGTAGGACTTGGCGAGATAGGTCGAAATCATTTCTTCGCTCTTTTCGGCAAGGTCGTAGAAGGCATCGGCGAAGTTGCCGGTAAATACCCATTCGGAGATTACCTTGTTCGAGCTGTAACCGTCGGCATGGTTGTATTCGCTACGCTTTTCGGAATCCTTGGTGTACCAGCCGGCCTGGAAAACGTCGCTCGTGTCGTGCGGGAAGGTCGTCTGGCCCCTGCCGATGGCAATGTTCAAGCACGTCTGTTCCGTACGGACGTAGTCGGTGTGCGTGAAGGTGAACGATTCGGCGCTAACGAGCTTTTGGCCGACAGACTGGGCCTGCAGCACGCCGTCTTCGGTAAGGGCACTTTCCTTGGTAACGTAGGGTTCGCGTTCGCCGTGTCTCAGCACGAACACCACCTTCTCGTCGCAGCGCACGCTCTGGAACACGTTGCCGATGTCGGCAAATCCGTTCGTGTCGGGGACGACTTCCACGGGGTCGCCGTCCACGCAGGGGACCGGCGGCAGAACTTCGGCGGAGGATTCCGGGAGGGCCTGGCTGCTCGAGGAGAGAAGCGTCCCTGCATCGGAAGAAAGGAGTAGACTGGCGGAAGATTCCGGAACGGTGGCGTCGGAGGAGGCCGGGGTGACGGCTTCGGAAGAAACCGGCGGGTTCTCTTCCGGTGCAGAAGCCGAATCGTCCGAGCAGGCCGAAAGGGCGAATGCCGTAGCCAGGGTCAGTGACAAGCCTAAATATTTTTTCATGGGAATCTCCTTGGCGGTATTTTCCTCTAAATCTATTTATTTGTTTCCCTGAAACAAGTAAATATTTTAAAATCGTCTACTTTTTTGCGTTGTAGTTGGTGTCGTTCCTGCGCTTGAGCTCTTTGTTCAAGGGCCAGTAGATGCATGCGAAAAGCACGTAGCCGCATAGCAGGACTATCCAGTGGTTCAGGTGGAGGAGCGTCTCGAGGTAGCGCATCTCGGCGAACATGAACGGCCCCGCGATAAGGAATAGCGGAAGCTGCCGGCACTGGTCGCCCAGCGAAAAGCGGCTCTCGTAGCTCACGATGGAGTTCATCATCGGGAAACTCGTGCAGAAAACGCCTGCGATGGCCGGGGCCTTGATGTAGACGGGCAGCGGGGTCTTGTAGCGTACGCCCGACTTGTAGCGTTGCGTCTGGAATAGGACGACGCCCACCACAAAGTCGAATACGCAGGCGGCGATAAAGTAGCCTTCCCCTTCCGGAATGCGTGGCATCAGGAAGGTCCCGAGTGCAACAAAGAAGGCGAGCCCGGCGGCAATCGAAGGGATTATGGGAATTTTTGCCTTGTAGTGCAGGATTCTCACGATATGCACGTACAAAAAACACATGAACCCGGAAATGGCGTTTGCCGTGCCCATGGGGAGCCCGACGGCGATGTAGGCGAATCCGCATGGGATGGGGATTGTGGCGGCGACTGCCTTGAGCTGGGGGTCCTTGGTGTAGGCGCTGAATACGCCAAGAGCCGTGACCATGAAGATGAGTAGCCAGTCGTAAAAAGAGAAGCTTAAATTGAGTGCATTTAGCATTTGCTTGTACAAAGATAGCAAGATTGTAATTAAATTATATTCATCAAAATATCAAGGAGATACTCATGAAGATATGCCGGCTTATCATGGGCTTGCCGCTACTTTTTGTCGCGTGCAATCTCAATTCGTCTGATGAAGGGAAGAAGGAGGTCTCTAATTTTGAAGACCTGCCGAACTGTTCTTCTGCTGGAACTACTTCCGGCACAAGTCTCCTGGGCGAGTCCGTTTACGTGGAAGAAGAGGAAATGACGTACCTCTGTACGGAAACCGGCTGGGTGGTGTCCCGCGTTGCGAAATTTGACGCGCTCCCGACATGCCCGACCAAGCGCGGTACCAATATCGGATTGAAAGTTTATGTCGAGGCGGATTCGCTCACTTACCTGTGCGTAAATACGGGCTGGATCAAGTCCGACTCCACGATGGAGGAAACGGAAATTCCCGTTCCCGAGGTCGAGAATGTTCTTTTGCAGGGTGTGGCCAGCGCCATCGGCCCCTTCGTGGTGGGCTCTGTGGTCTCCTTGCGCGAAGTTTCACTTGATGCCAAGACGGATACCCTTGTGCTTGCCGACTCCGTGCAGCAGGGCTCTGTCGCGACAAAGTCCGGTGAATTCAGTATCCCGCGTGTGACAACGTATACAC
>CADBLC010000061.1 GCA_902795385.1 Fibrobacter succinogenes
GCCTTTTCGCCTTCCTGGCCCATGGAAACCCACACGTCGCTATAGAGAATGTCGGCGTCCTTGACGGCTTCCTTCGGATCGTGGAAAACGCGGTACTGGCAACCGTGCTTCTTGAGGCCTTCCTGGGCTTCTTCCACCACGTTCTTCGGCTGCTCGAAACCCTTGGGGCAGGCAAGCGTGAAGTTCATGCCCACTTTGGAGGCGAGCGCGAGGAAGGAGTTGGCCACGTTGTTGCCGTCACCAATGAAGGCGACAGTCTTCGGCTTGCCATCGGCATTCTTGAAGCCGCCGAGGTTTTCGCTGATCATCTGCGCGAAGGCGATGGCCTGGCACGGGTGATAGTCGTCGGTCAGGGCGTTCACTATAGGCACGCTACCGAATTCGGCGAGTTCTTCCACCAGCTGCTGCTTGAAGCAGCGGACCACGATGGCGTTCACCCAGCGGGAAAGGCAGCGGGCCACGTCCTTGACGCTTTCACGCTTGCCGAGACCGATGGAATCCGGTGCGAGCAGCACGGCATGGCCGCCCAACTGGTTCATGCCCACCTGGAACGTGGTGATGGTTCGCAGCGAGGGCTTCTCGAAGAACATGGCGATGTTCTGGCCGTGCAGACGGTCGGAAACCTTGCCGGCGTGGACCTCTTTCTTGAGGCGCGAGGCAATCTCGACGGTTTCGAGGATTTTTTCTTCGCTCCAGTCCATCAGGCGAAGGAAGTGCTTGTTGCGATCGATCATCTTTGATTCCTTTGGGCAAGCCCTAAAAAACAAAAAAAGTAAAAAACGGAGCTTTTACACTCCGTCTTTAACAGGAAATCACAATAGGATGCTAACGGATATTAGCGAAGTTTCTTTTTGTGACGGTCACGACGGCGGCGCTTCTTACGCTTGTGAGTCGCAATCTTCCTGCGCTTTCTTTTCTTTCCGCAAGGCATGTTGTTTCTCCGTTAAGGGTTAAACTTAAAAATGTGCCCCCAAATAGAGAAAATTCTGGCCCTTTTGTCAAGGGGTTTTGGCAGATTTTGGGGTGACTTGGGGACGAGGATGGCGCTTTTTTTGCGTTTTTTGGGGGCTATTCGCGGACTTGGGCCATTGCTTGGCGGATAAGGGCGACTGCTTCTCCCTGGCCCCTTGCCTTGGGAGACTCGTTGCTCAGCATCTGGCGGAACTTGCGTGCTCCGGGGAGCCCGGCGAACAGCCCGTAGAGGTGCTTCACGAGAATCGTGGCCGGACATCCGGCGGCGGTCTGCTTCTCCACGTAGGGGAGGTAGGCCTCCAGCAGGGCTTTCCGGGTGGCGGGGCGTGCCTTTCCCGCTAAAATATCGGCGGGATTGTCGCTTTCGGGGCGAACTTCCCTGAAAATTCTCTCGTCGGCATCGTGAAGGAACCACGGGTTCTCGTACGCTTCGCGCCCGACCATCACGCCGTCCAGGTCCTGCAGTTGCTCTTCCACCTGGTCGAGCGTCTTGATGCCGCCGTTGATGCTGATGTTCAGGTCCGGCATCTCCGCCTTGAGGCGGTGCACGAAATCGTAGTGCAGCGGCGGGACCTCGCGGTTCTCCTTGGGGCTGAGTCCCTGGAGCCAGGCCTTGCGGGCGTGGATAATGAAAATCTTGCAACCCGCATTGCGGATAGTTTGTACGAAATCGGTGAAGAACTCCCAGCTGTCGAACTCGTCGACCCCGATGCGGCACTTGATGGACACGGGAATGCTCACCGCGTCTTGCATGGCCTTGAAGCAGTCAGCCACGAGGTTCTTGCTCTTCATGAGGCATGCACCGAAGTTGCCGTTCTGCACGCGGTCCGATGGGCATCCGCAGTTCAGGTTCACTTCTTTGAAGCCCGCCGCTTCCACCAGCTTGGATGCCCGCGCGAGGTCTGCGGGGTTGCTGCCGCCCAGCTGTAACACGGCGGGCTGTTCGAGAGGCTCGTGCCCGAGGAACATGTCGGTATTTTCGCAATGCAAAAGTCCGCTGGCTACCACCATCTCGCTGTAAAGCAAAATGTGCTTGGAAATCAGCCGCAAAAAATAGCGCTCGTGACGGTCGGTGCAGTCGAGCATCGGCGCAATGGAAAGCCTGCGGTTGAAATCCAGATTCATGCAGGCAAATTTAGAAAAAGTTAGATGGTGTTTATTACTATCTTTTCCCCCGGCTGTATAGATGTTTGGTGTCTCTAAATTTCCAACCCCCAAATCCGGAGATGCCTATTATGAAGCATAAACTCATGTACCCAGCCATAATTATTGGACTTGCGGCCACGGTCGGCATGACAAAAGAAGTCCTGTTAAGTGATTTCAATACGGTTAAACCGTCGGAAAACGGGGTAGGTTATTACTTCCATACCTGGGATAAAGTGGCGGGTACGATTGCTAACGAAAACGAAAGCATCTTTTTGCAGACTTTCACTGCGGACAGCGTTATCAAAGTGGACCATGTCATCAAGGTCAACAGCGAGGATTCGACAGGCAGCGTTGTCGAGGTAGACAGTATCGTTAAAGTGGACAGCGTAATCACCGTGACGAGGTTCGTTTCCATAGACACTTCGAACGCCGTGGAAGGAACCGATTATGGCATTGGTTTCTTTGGCCGCACAAACAATATTGGCATTACCGTGCTTTACCCCGTAGGTGTCGTAGGTGCGTGTACGGAGTATACCTATGAATATAAGGGTGCCGCCCACCAGTTCGTTCTAACCTCCGACGGAGATGACGATGACCATATGCACTACAGCGACATAAATAGGCCGATACCGGCAAGCGATTCGCTTACCGTTGCCCATGTGAAGCCGAGCGACCTGAAGGACCGTTATGGCTGGGGATCCAATCACCTGGATGCAAGCACTGTCATTCGTGTTCGCTGGAATATCGAGGACGAGTTTTCGGGCGAACACCTCTACATCGACAACTTGAAGTGCATCAGGCCGGATGGACACCTTATTGCATTCTACAGTGGCAGCCGCCTCGTAAAGACGACGATACTCCCCGAAGGCGAAATGGTCACCTATCCCGGAGCAACTCCTGTGAAGGCGCCTAGCGATAGCTTCGCTTACTACTTCAAGGGTTGGGACAGGCCTTTTGCCGCGGCGACGGCGGATACCTCGTACCACGCGGTGTTCGACAGCTCGCTCATTTACAAGATGGAGGAAGGCGAAACGGTTCTTGTCGAAGATTTCGAAAATTGCGCGGATGGTGAAGAATGCGTGAACGAATGGAACGGCAAGTTCTCGCTGGATGGCGCCGTGGGCACTGACTGCAAGTTCGAAGTTTCGTATGGCCCCTCTGCAGACGATTCGTCCAATGCGGCAAAGTTGACGTATCTGCTGAAACAGGATTCTACTGAAACCCCGTATGCACGTGCCGTGATGAGCGTGTACGACGTGAGCGCCCGTGACCTTTCGACATGCGAGGTCATCAAGTATGATTACAGGGGGGCCGCGCACAACTTCAGGGTTCGCTCGAGTTACGATGTGGGCGGCAACTATCACATGACGAGTGTAACGGAGAGCGAAGTCTGGAAGACCGAAGTGATTCCCGTTGCAACGCAGTTGAAGCAGCAGAACGGCTGGGGCAAGGCCGTGAACCTCACGGATGCGATGAAGCGTGTCGAGGCTTTTGACTGGGACATCCAGGATGAAATCGGGAACGAAGGCTCCCTCGAAATCGACAACGTCAGTTGCGTCAACCTTCCGGTTTACACCATCACCTTTGTTGACGGCGAAAACGTGATTGAAGAATTGATTGTTTCCGAAGGTGATGTGCCGAAGTGCCACCTCTGTAATAGGTACGCGAAGAACATAGAACCCACGGTATCGCACCGCTTTACTTTCACGGGAATGTTTACTCCGGAAATTGTCGCTGCGACCGAGGACGCCACTTACCAGGTGGTGTGGGACAGCACGCTCCGCACGTACACGGTAACCTTCCTCGACGGCATCGATACCCTGGCTTCGGCAGAATGGGCGTACGGTTCTGTTCCTGCATACGACGGGACTCCGGTCAAGCCCGCTACGGACAAGTATACCTACACGTTCGATTCTTGGGACAGGGATTTTGTCGAGGTGACGGAAGCTACCGCCTATACGGCTCTGTTCGACAGCACGTTGAACAAGTACTTCGTAAAATTCGTCGTCGAAGGCAAGGCTGATTCTGCCCAGTACGCCTACGGCACAAAAGCCGATAGCCTCAAGATTCCCGAAACCAAGAAGGCCGCCACGGCCCAGTATACCTACACCTTCAAGGCATGGGACAAGAAGTTGGCCGACGTGACGGGAACTGCCACCTACACGGCCTTGTTCGATAGCACGTTGAACAAGTACCTCGTGAAGTTCGTCGTCGAAGGCAAAGTTGATTCTGCCCAGTACGCCTACGGCACGAAGGCCGATAGCCTCAAGAAGCCCGAAACCAAGAAGGCCGCTACGGACAAGTACACCTACACCTTCAAGGCCTGGGACAAGAAGTTGGCCGACGTGACGGGTGCAGCCACTTACACGGCGTTATTCGACAGCACGGTGAACAAGTACCTTGTGAAGTTCGTGTCTGAGGGCAAGATTCTGGATTCCGCCTACTACGAGTACGGAACCAAGGCCGACAAGATCAAGATTCCGGAAGCGACCAAGAAGGATACCAAGGACTCAACGTTCACCTTCGATGGCTGGGATGCAAAGGTTGCCGACGTGACGAAGAACGCGACCTATACGGCCAAGTTTAAGGCGAAGAAAATCGAGCCGAAGTCGGAGGCGATTGTTGCCTCGGCACAGAACGGTTTCAAGTTCGGCTTTGCGAACAACGAACTTACGGTTGTGCAGCCGAGCCTTTCGATGGTTCGCGTGCAGGTGTTCGACATGATTGGCCATTTGGTGAAATCCAATGACGATCAGGTCGTGGGCGCCAAGAGCTATAGCCTCGCGTCACTGCCGCAGGGAACTTACATGGTTCGCATTGCAAGCAAGTCCCAGATGCGCACTATAAATGTCTTTGTGAAGTAATCAGGTTATTGACTTTTTAGCGGTGGCTGTCGCGATTGCGGCGGTCACTTTTTTTATTTTGCGAATCTCGGTGGCGGCATTTTTCTATAATGCATGTTATGAGTTTGATTAATTCCATAGTCGTTGCTGGCGGGACGCACGGGAACGAGCGGACGGGTGTTCGCTTGGTCGAGAAGTGGATGGCGTGCCCCGAATGCTACAGCACGTGCTGCCCCAGCGCAGATGTTTCGCTGGTGCTTGCGAACCCGGAGGCCATGCGGCTCAACCGGCGTTACCGCGACTTTGATTTGAACCGATCCTTTTCGCAGGTTTGTCTTGATGCGTCCCTTGAACCGCAACAGTACGAGTTTAGGCGTGCGCGCGAACTGAACCGCATTTACGGCCCGAAGGGAGCCGCCACCAAGACCGATTTGCTGCTCGATGTGCACAATACGGGCTCGAACATGGGGCTTTGCCTGATCCTTTCGGCGCGTGACCCGTTCACGATGAAGGCTTCCGCCGTGCTGACGCAGGAATTCGACGATGCCTGGATTTACTACCAGCCGGAAGAACGTTCCGCATCGCCGTACTTCGGCACGGTCGCAAAGGCGGACGTGTGCATTGAAATTGGCCCGCAGCAGCACGGCACGCTGGATGCCCGACTGTTTGAACGGACGGAAAAACTGGTGAAGCGCTACCTGGAACTTGCGGACGAATGGAACCGCGGGGAATTGCAGAAGCGTGCCCCCATCCAGGTGGAAGTCTACACGCAGTTGCGCGACCTCGGTTACCCGAAGGCGTGGGCGGGAGCCCCCATCGAGGCGATGATCCATCCGGACCTGCTGGCGAGAGACTATCGCGAACTTAAGAAGGGCGACAGGCTGTTCCGCACGTTTGACGGGAAGGACATTTTGTACGAAGGCGAGGCGGACGGGCGCGAGAGCGTTTGGCCCATCTTCATTAACGAACCCGCGTACTACGAGAAGGACATCGCGATGAGCCTGACCGTAAAGAGCGTGGAGGAATGGTAGTATGCAGGATTTTGACATGAGTGGCGTGCCGGGCGAGGAACTCTCCTCCATCCCGGGAGAAGAACGCCTGAAAAACTTTATGGAACTGATCCAGGCCCAGAAGGGCGAAGAATGGCAGTCCCGCCTTTCGGACATTCTCGATTCTTTCGAGGACTTCTTGACGATTCGCCCCGAACCGCCGCAGTCCTGGCAAGACACCTACGCGGCTAGCGGAAAGCAGTTCGACTACTACCAGATTGTGCTGCCGAAGGATTTCGAGGACCCCTACGAGGACGACCTCGGAAACATCCGTCGCCTGCGCAACGAGTTCGAGCGTACCCCGAGCACCATGGCCTTGGAACACGAACTCATCAGCCGCAATTACTTTATTTACGAAAACGGCCATGCCGAGGCGATTCCTGCACCGCGCCCGCTCCTGATGCTCGAAAGCCAGGACCGCGACGACGATCAGGAAGTTGAGGAAGGCGATATCACGTGGGATTGCTGCATCTCGATTTTTGCGGACGGCAGCTACATCTCGTACAACCTGGACCACGACGAAGAAGAAGTCTTGGGCGAAGATTTCAAGGCCGTATTCGAGAAGCACATCAAGACGCTTTCCAAGCTGCAGCTGGTAATCCCCATCGAAGGTCGCGATTACGGCATCTTGAGCAGCGAAGCCTAGCGTATTTCGCCAGCCGATGGAAGCACTCGAACTCGAAATTTACGGGCGGTACCGTGCGCTTGTCGAAAAAACGGGCGCGTTTTCGGGACGTACATGCCCCGACGGTGAGCCTGCCCGGGTGCATCTCTCTGACATTATCGACCGCTACGACGCGTTCTGTTTCGACGGTTACGGCACGCTCTATAACCGCGGGAGTTTCGTGTACCCGGGTGCGAAGGAGTGGTTCGCCGAACTGCGGCGCAGGGGCAAGGCAATCCGCCTGGTCACGAATGCGGCCTCAAACTTGGACCAGGCTCTCGCCGACGAGGCGGATGCTCGCGGGTTCGATTTTACTGTCGAGGAAACGATTTCTTCCGGGAGCCTGCTTAAACCGCGCGATGGTTTAAGCGAAGTCTATTACATCGGCCGTGCGACGGGCGTGAATGTCCTTGCCCGGAACGGGATTGCGGCGGTCGAGAATCCCGCGACGCCGGTGGTGGCGATTTCTTCTTCGACGGCGACCGACGAGATGTACGCGCAGGCGTTAACTATCTTGCGCCGGCCAGGGGCGCTATTGCTGGTGCTGAATCCCGATGCTTGGGCCCCGCGTATTGACGGGACTCGCGCGCCTGTCTCGGGAGAACTCTGCGAACGCCTACGTCGGGAGTCCGGCTGTGCGGCGGAATACTTCGGCAAGCCTTTTCCCGACATTTGGCAGAAGGTCCGCGCGAGCTTACCCGCGGGTGCGAAGGCGGTCATGATTGGCGATACGCTTGGGACCGACGTGTACGGGGCGTATGTCGCGGGTTTTGACAGTGCGCTTGTTGTGGGGCGCAACGAGCCGGCAGCCGAATTGGATGCCGACGAGAAACTGTTGGGCGTAAGGCCTACTTATTACCTGGAACCGTAGCGGAATCCGCGGCGGGTTTGGCTGCAGAATCGGCGGGTGCGGCGGGTGCTTGCTGCTCGCCGGGCTTGCCCGAGACAATCACATAGAGCGTGTCGTGGACCGTAACCGTATCGTGAACGAATACGGTGTCGTGGGCGCATGCCGTTGTGGCCTGCTTTGTGGAGGCGTCGGCTGTCTTGGAGCTTGACGAGACGGTCGCAGACGACTTGGGGGCGTCCTTGGCGGCCTTCTCTTTCTCTTCGATTTGCTTGGCGAGTTTTTCGCGCTTCAGCTTAAGCTTGTCGAGTTCTTCGCGGATGTACTTCTTGTTGTTGGCGCGACGTTCGCGGGAATACTTGCCTTCGAGCGTTCCGATTTTCTTGTCCAGTTCGCGAAGTTCGTCGTACTCCGGACCATCGCCGACAACGGTGGGCGAGGGGGAGAAAAAGTCCTTGAACTTTTGCCACATGGAACGGTCGTCGGCAAAAGAGGTTGTCGCTGCAATCAGGATAAGGGCGAGCGAGATGACTGTAGTAATCTTGCGGAACATGTCCCAATGATAGAAAAAGCGGGAAAACGGGCCTTTACAAGGGGGATTATTTTATTACATTTGGAACAACTCGCGGGAGTAGCTCAGTTGGTAGAGCGCGACCTTCCCAAGGTCGATGTCGAGGGTTCGAAACCCTTTTCCCGCTCTAAAAAGCAAAAAAGCCCCTTATCGGGGGCTTTTTTTGTGCTTTTGGCGCTGTTGTGTTTGCATAAACGTTTATTTCCGGCACCCTCTGAAAAAAGGTCTTGATTTCTGTGAAGAGGATTATTTTTTGGGAGGATATCCATGGAGATGTTATGCTTAATAGAATGGTGATGTTTGGAATTTTGACAGTTGCTCTGCTATTGGCGCCCGCTCAGGCCGAGAACTATAACTGGGGCAATGTCCGCTTCGACGGTGGCGGATTCGTGTCGGCGGTGATTTTCCACCCCAAGGCCGAAAACTTGCTCTACGCCCGCACCGACGTGGGC
>CADBLC010000062.1 GCA_902795385.1 Fibrobacter succinogenes
GCACCCATATCAGCCCAGCGTTTAGACGAGAGACGAGAGACGAGAGACGAGAGATTGTTTGAGGGTAAACCATTATTGGACGATGATTTTTCCCTCTCGTCTCTAGTCTGTAGGACCGCAGGTCCGTTCTCTCGTCTAATATATATATAGGGAACGAGCGAGTCGGCGATGTGCCTGCTGAGGAACTTCTCGGAATCCTTCGCCGAAATCAGGTTGCCGAACTGCTTGGTCTCCACCACCAGGTCGGCAAAGCCATAGAGCTTGTCGAGTACATCTTCGGACAGCTGTACACCATGCTCCGTGAGGAACTGGTTCAGAAGATTCTGCTGATTTGTGTTTTCTCTGTAGCTCATATAATACTAGGAACGATGCTATCGCATGTTTGCTCCTTCGGAGCCAACTCGCTTCGGTTCGGCAATGAAAATACACAAGTGTATTTTCGCTGCGCTCACCTCGCTAACGTTCCACGTGGAACAATTTAGTATATATAAATATAAAAAAGAGGGCGCCGCGGTCGGCACCCTTTCACTTTTTTAAAATATCCGTTAATAACTTTTTGATAAATGTGAATTTTGTGTGGATATTTGAAACGAGGTTAGAGACGGAACATGAACATGGTTCCGGTCTTATGGTCCAATCCGTCCTCGATATATGTCCTGGTAAGGACAATCATCCCGTTCTGGACTCCGGTTTCGTAACGGTTGCGGACTACCAACTCCCCGTCATATTTTTCTTTCAGGTAACAGGTGTGGATGTCTTTTTCGTCCTTGGCGATAAACTCGTCCTGGGTCGGCCTGAAGATGGTATCGTTTTTCAGGACATAGATGCTAGTGAATGGACTGCCGTCTTCCATGTGGGTGATGGCCAGGGAGTCCCCGTCGAAGTAGACGGTTCTCGTATCGGTATCGCCGTTATCTGTTGTGGTAAGCGTAGTGATGTTTCCGTTCGTGGTCACCTCGGCTTTCTTGGTATTTGTGATAGTCCGGTATGACCATTCGCCGTCGCGGAAGTTCGACTCGTAGGTACTGTCCAGATGCGTGCCGGTCCAGTAGGCCTTATAGGTATAGATGGACTCGCCCCTGTTGTTGGCATCTCCCTTGTCCCAGTACATGCTGTCTATTACTAGGCTACCTATGTTGACGCCGTAGAGCGAAAAATCTGCTGTTAGGGATTCGAAGACGGTCTGGATGCAATCGGTGTACGACGGATTTGCGGGAATCTTTTCTTCCTTGGCAGGGGGATCATTTACAGGAGTGCTGGAGGAATCGTCACCGCAGGCAACGAAAAGTGCTGCGGCCAGGAGGAGGTATTTAAAGTTCATAAAAGTACCCAAACGGAGGATTTGATTAATTTGTGCGTAAATCTAATATATTAGTGCCGTGGTGGCAAGTTTATTTATTCTTCTT
Source organism: Fibrobacter succinogenes (assembly GCA_902795385.1). GTDB lineage: Bacteria > Fibrobacterota > Fibrobacteria > Fibrobacterales > Fibrobacteraceae > Fibrobacter > Fibrobacter succinogenes_P. Next base: position 1,407 of record CADBLC010000062.1, read on the forward strand.
AAAAAATATAGTGGTGTACTTGTCGCCGCCTTCGCAGGGGCCGGGTGGTTTGATATACATGTTGTAGTCGGGTTCTGTAATTGTCAAGATAAGGGTGTTGCCACTCTTTTCGAATTCGTAGGTGGTGATTTCTTTTCCGTTCACCCGGGTGCACCTGTTTTCGTTTTTCGAGTCGTGAAAGATTATCCCGTTCCTGGGGATATAGTTGTTACTCTCGCGGATGGTGTCGTTCTTGATGTAAAAGCTGTGGGTCTGTCTTTCGTCGATGACGATGGCGACGGAATCCTTTCCGCGGAAGACCGTAAAGTTGTCGGTCTTGTCCGGAAAAATCCAGTCGTATTTCATGAGCTTCCCGACCTTGGCGGAATCTATTTTCCAGTCGACCTTCACCTTCACCCTATGCATGTCATCTTGACAGGCGTGAGTGAAGGTCATGCTGTCCAGACGGTTTTTTGTCCAGTGGTACTTGATGGTGCTGACTAGGGAATTCTGCTGCTGGTGAAGACTGTCCGGGTTCATGCGGCCGGGAAGTATGTAGAGGTTCAGGACCTCCGTCCTGTAGTGCGAGGCGAAGTATTCGAACATCGGTCGGATGCAGTCGACTGCATGGACGTTCAAAAAAGCCGCCACCATTATAATGAATGTCTTTCTCATACGTTGGACCTATGGTTCCACGTGAAACAATGCTTCCAACATTTATACCGTCACCTCTACCCGGTTTCCTTCGGGGTCGAGGACGACACTTTCGTAATACCCGTCGCCGGTGGTCCGGGGCTGCCCCACCACTTGGATCCCGTCCTCGGACATCTTTTGGGTCAAGCGGTCCACCTCTTCTTTTGAACCGACGGAAAAGGAAAGATGTGCGTACCCTAAGTGTTGACCCTGCTCATGTTGGGCCTGGAATGGTTGGGACACTTCGTGTCCTACATCCTGGGGCTCAGCAATGCCCATACAAGTATGGGCGCTGCATTCGCCCTGCGGACGTTCCACGTGAAACACAGCCGAGGTCAGAAAGCGAAAAAATGCTCGCATTTTTTCATTTGCTGACCGATGGGTGTAGGACTGTAACGAAGTTACAGTCCCAACATCGGGGCGGTGCATCACTTCCAAACGGGCGCCGCTTTCGAAGGTGACGAACCGGCTCGTGAACTGTTTTGCCGGATTATGGTAAACCGGGTGGACCACCCCATCGAAATACTTTCGGTAGAAAGCGCAGACCTTGTCGATGTCTTTAGCCCAGATGGCCACGTGTTCGATTTTCATGAATTCCCCTTGCAGGAATATACAAATAAATTCTGCATGGTGCCGGAAAATCTTGCGTTGTTTTTTGGGAGCACACTATATATATTATAGTGGAGGCAGATATGGTTGAAATCGAAATTATCCAAGGCGATATCACGAAACTGGAAGTCGACGCTATCGTTAATGCGGCGAACTGTTCGTTGTTGGGTGGCGGCGGTGTGGACGGTGCCATCCATCGGGCGGCAGGTCCGGAGCTCTTGCGCGCGTGCCTCCCCCTCGGCGGCTGTGAGACGGGCAAGGCGAAAATTACTCCCGGGTTCAGGCTTCCGGCGAAGTTTGTGATCCATACTCCGGGGCCGGTTTATCGGGACGGGCAGCATGGCGAACCTGCACTTCTGGAATCGTGTTATAAGAGTTGCCTCGCCCTTGCCGAGGAGAACGGCTGCGAGACGGTCGCCTTCCCTGCTATTTCTACCGGAGTCTACGGTTACCCCTGGGACGCTGCGACCGAGATTGCCATCAGGACTGTCCGCGACTTCCCGGCGAAAAAAGTCAGGAAGGTCATCTTCTGTTGTTTCTCTGCCGAGATGGAAGGAATTTACCGGGAAACGATTTCAATGGCTTAGGATTTCTAGATGGCGGGTCAAGCCCGCCATGACGTAAGGAGCAGCTCGGTAACCGCGACCCTAACCACTTTTTTATATATTTATATCTAGTTTCATCAAGGAGTCCATTATGGAAGAAGTCGTAAAATTTCTCAAGGCATGTGGTGCGTATTTCCTCGCGACGGCCGACGGCGACCAGCCGCGCGTCCGCCCGTTCGGTACCGCCAACATTTTCGAGGGCAAGCTCTACATCCAGACCGGCAAGTCCAAGGATTGCTCCAAGCAGATCCAGAAGAACGGCAAGGTCGAAATCTGTGCGATGAACGCCGCCGGCAACGAGTGGGTCCGTGTCGCCGGGACGCTCGTCCGCGACGACCGCCGCGAACCGAAGGTCGACATGCTCGAGCACTACCCGGAACTCAAGTCGATGTACTCGCCCGACGACGACAACACCGAGACGCTCTACTTCAAGGACGCGACCGCCACGTTCTACAGCTTCGGTGCGGCACCCCGTACCGTGAAGTTCTAGATGAAATGTAAATAAAAATACAAACATCGTATCCACACGGAGCCCGGGAACAATTTCCCCGGGCATTTTTCGTTGATAAATTTCTGAACATCATCACCAAGATTTTCACAAATCGCATTTTTGAAACTTGTTTCACGTGAAACAAAACATCATGTTTGTGAATAGCTTGTTGAGTTTGGGGAACGAGAGAAACGTACGCAAAAATCATTTCAACATTATATCAACACAACTAAGAACTCGTCAACAGCGCCAAATTTTGTCTCGAAAAAGAATGTTTAAGAAAGTTTACTTTTTTCGGAAAGTGGGCTGCGTCACGTTTTCGCCCAGATGCTGTTTTATTTGTTGATTTTTGATTTCACTAAATGTATTTTTTTATGATGTATGGGGCGCCCTCGGGCGTCGTTGTTTTTGCTATGCAATAAAGCGAGGGAAGTATGTTGCTAGGAAAAAGATTTCTCACTGCGGCCGTGGTGCTGGCTTTTTCAGTTTCGTCCGCAGTTGCTGCGGCTCCCAAGAGCGGCAAGGTCCGCCTGGTTATCGGCGACGTGACATTCCAGAAGGGCGGCAAGGCCAAGTGGCAGCCGCTCCGCGTAGATGCCAAGGTCAAGGAGAAGGACCGTATCAAGACGGCCTTCGAATCCACGGCATCCATCGCCTTCCCCGACGGCAGTATTGTCGCGGTCGCGGAACTTTCCGAAGTGGAATTCGCACAGCTGCTCTTTGCGGACGGCTCCCAGGTTTCGATGGTCGACGTGAAACAGGGCCAGGTGCGCTTTGACGCGCAGAAGCAGAAGGAAGGCAGCTCTTTCAAGTTCAAGACCGGCACGGCCACCTGTTCTATCCGCGGTACCGACGGTATCGTGGGCGTCACCAAGAACGGCCAGTCCGTTGGCTCGCTCAACAGCGGTGCGATGGACATGGAGCAGGACGGCCAGAAGGTGAGCATTGGCGCTAACCAGTTCGTGGCGTTCCGCAAGGGCAAGGCCCCTGTGGTGGGCGAAGCCAAGAACGCCGGCGACCCCGAGTTCATGAAGATGGTGGCCGAAGTGGTGGACGACACCACCAAGTCCGATGCCGACATCGTTGCGACGGCCAAGGCCTTTGACGAGAAGATCGAGAAGGAAAAGGCCGAGCTTAGGGCCAAGTACTCCTGCAAGTTCGACAACGTCCCGGCGACAGTCGATGTCAACACCGTCAAGATCGGCGCGACCTGCACGGCCGGGATGGACGTGTCCATCGGTGCCGAGACTATCAAGTCTACCGGCGAGAAGATGACGTTCTCCCCCAGCTGGGAGAAGGGCGCCTTTGGCGACAAGAAGTTCGTGGTGATGTGCTCTGCCGAGAAGAAGATGTTTGAGTGCGGCCGTCTCGCCACCGTCTACAAGGTGGACCGCGAGGCCTCGTTCGGCAATAACGACGAGGGCAGCTGCACGGTGGCCTTCATTACCAAGGGTTTTGACGAGAACAAGGGTTCGCTCAAGCTATACGTGGGCGACAGCCTTCTGCAGCAGATGACGCTGAACGTCGACACGTCGGGCGTGTTCAAGCTCGTCTCCGGCACCAACGTCTACAAGCTCGTTTCCGAGAGCGCCGACCCGAAGGTGGGCACCGTGACCCGCAAACTCAAGTGCTACCCTTCCACGGAAGTGGCCATCGAGTTCAAGGGCGGCAAGTCCGAGATTATCCGCAAGAAGCTCTCTCAGGGCGCCGCCGCTTACCCCGACGTGGAATTCTCGGTGCGTAACGTGCTGGACAACGATCCGAAGCAGATCAAGTCTGTGCTGGTGAAAATCAACGGCAAGTCCGTCCCCACCAAGATCGTGCCTTCCGACGTGGGCCTCGGCTACCGCGCGAAGCTCCGCCTGGACCGCGGCAAGGTGACGAAGGTCTTTGTCGAGGTGACCATGCATAACGGCAAGGTGGTCTCCGCCGAGAAGACGTTCGAACTTCGCTAAACTTGTAAATTAAAAATAATCGCCCTATTTCGGGGCGTTTATTTTATATTTGTACCATGATGGATGTGCTGGTGAAAGCCAAAACAGGGATGTTGGGCCATTTCTTTTGCGTGGTGGCCGCTTTTCTGTTTGTGTCCTGCGGATGGGACCTCATCGATTCGGACAAGGAAGACGAGAACGCGTGCTCCGACAAGGTCGAGCGCTCTGACCTGATGTCCGGCGTCGAAAAGATTGGCGGGTACTCCCTGCACCAGACGGTCCATTTCGTTACTTCCGACAGTTTGCAGTTCGATATGCAGGTTACCGTGGTGGACGACGGTTACGACGAGCGCGGCTGCCCCGACGTAGACATTGTGTACGGGTACCGGCGCGTTGTCCTCGAGGGGCCGAACCCGCTCCTTTCGATGGGCATGTCCATCCAGAACCAGGTTTATTCCGAGGCCTCGGTCAATATCATGATTGGCGCCTACAATTTCGCGTTCCGCGTGGAACCCGACAAGAACCGCTGCAAGGCCCTGAACCAGGATTCCGTTTTTGCGCACAAAAAGTTCTGCATTGCCGACGGCAACTGCTCCTCGAGCGGCTGCGGTACCGGCGGGAACGTGTCGCACCTCGATTCGCTCGTGCTGAACGGCAACGTGTACCGCGACGTGTTCCGTGTGAAACACAGCGTGTACGGTTCCAACCGCGACAACATCTACTTCTCGATTGACAAGGGCCTTCTCCGTTTCGAGAAGGAAGACGGTTCCTTCATGGAAATCCGTGAAAAGAAGAAAGGCGGGTCCAAATGAAACGCCTGTTGCCTATAGCCGCTGCCGCCGCCCTGGCCGCCTGCTCCATGAGTGATTCGAGCGGGGCCGGCGACAAGTACCTGGCCGACGAGCTTAAGGTGTTTTTGGAGGCGGGCGACCTCACCGACACGGTGACGATGGTCGACTCCTACGGCATGAAGGACCGGTTTGTGCAGACGCGAACGGTCAAGGCCGACGCCGACAGGATGGATTTCAGGGTCAAGGGCGACTGGTTCTACCTGGACATGAAGGTTTCCGTGTACCCGAGTTCGGAGGGCGGGTTCGTCGAGATGACGACCTCGTACGAGACTCTGTACATCTACTACAATACGAGCAAGAATTTCGAGTTCGACGGCAAGGACCTGGTGTACGATGACGAGTGCAAGCTCGGCTGGATCGAGTCCATGTACCTGGACGGCGCGAAATATTCCGACGTGCTGGTGTTCAAGCCGGCCTGCACCGGCGGGGAGTACAAGTTCGACCGCATGTACTACGCCGCTGTCGAGGGGCTTATCCGCGTGGACGTGAACGATTCCGTCACGCTGACCCGCGTTCTGGACGAAAAGTAGCCCTCCCCTACATTCTCCGCAAAACCTGATTTTTCTAGAATAATTGCAAGTTTTCTGCAATTGTTTATTATAGTATTTGCAAATCAAAGAAATTTACGTTTGCAATTCATTTTTGCTAAAAATTGCTTGATTTGTGTAAATTTTGGCAATTTTGCAATTAATTATATTGACTTTTGCAATTGTTTAGTATATATTCTGCAATAGTTATGAGTGGATATTTCGAACCGTTGCAAATGCCGGAAGTATCGTTCTCCTCCCCCATTGCCTCAATTCTCTTTGAATTGGAGCGTATTCGCGGTGGCTGGGAATCGGCCGGCCTTCCCGAACCGTGGAACGTGCAAATCCTGGAGGCGCTCGGTGCAAATGATGTGCCGGGCGGAAATCCCGCAGGTGCCCCCGCCTCCCTGGACGAGGAGTACCTCCGCGGGCTCCGGCAGAAGGTGGGCGACGATTACGGCGGCGAGTACCGGCACCTGGATTATATTCCCGGGCTTGTGCGCGACCTATTGCGGTTCGCCGACGAGCCCTTCCCCCCGCAGTACGATTTTTTGAAGGCCGCGGTCGTGTTCAGGCGGTTTTTGTGGATAAGCCCGTTCATTACCGGGAATGCCGAAGTTGCCCGGATGCTTGCCGCCGCGCTGGTACGCCGGGCTTTGCCCGGGGCGCTGTTCGATTCCGCGAAGGTCTTCGAGGACGGTGACGCCGAGAACCGGAAGGGCCATGACTACTGGTACGCGAGGATTCTCGGGAACCTCGTGGAACAGCTTCGCCTCGCCCGCCGCCTCCGCGATGTACATTCCCTGCGGCGCGACGTGCTTGAACCCGCGGTGAGGGAGCTGTGCCGCACCCGCGCCGTGACGCGCGACGAGACCCGCGCGCTCGAGGTCGCCCTGGAAAAGCCGGAAATCTCCGCGCAGGACCTCTCCGGGATATGGGCGGACCAGTTTTTGCGCTCCCGCAGCATCCGCAAGATGCTCGAGGCGGGCTTTTTGAGGCCCGTTCGCGAGGGCGCGCGCAAGTATACGCTGAATTTTTCTAACTTTGCACTCGTTAAATTTTAATATGTGGCCGCGGCAACCCCTCGGTCGTTATAAAGGAACGTTATGAGCATAGTCGATTCGGTACTCCACAAGATTTTCGGTACCCCCCATGAACGCAAAGTTAAGCAGCTCCGCCCCGTTATCGCGAAGATTCACGAGGCACGCAAGGCCCTCGAGGCCCTGGACGACGCAGCCCTCGCCGCAAAGAGCGCCGAGTTCCGCGAAAAGCTTAAAAACGGCGCGACCCTCGACGATATCAAGGTCGAAGCCTTTGCCGTGTGCCAGGAAGCCTGTGACCGCCGTCTGGGTATCTTCAACATCTTCAAGCCGGAATTCAACTTCGACTTCAGCAAGCTCGGCGAACTGCAGCAGTACACCGACGCCGCCAAGGCGGCAGAACTTGCCGCTGGCAAGAATGAATGGGAAGTCTACATGCCCGCTGCCGTGTACGCGAAGGTCCGCGAGCTCTACCCCGATTCCGTGAAACCTTTCCGCATGATGCCGTTCGACGTGCAGATGATCGGTGGCCTCGTGCTCCACGAAGGCGCGATTGCCGAAATGGCTACCGGTGAAGGCAAGACGCTTGCCGCCGCATTGCCCGTTTACCTGAACGGCCTTAGCGGTCACGGCGTGCACGTGGTGACGGTGAACGACTACCTCGCCGGCCGTGACGCGAAGCAGAAGAACGCCGCATCAGCTACAACAGCGACGTGACTTACGGTACCAACAACGAGTTCGGCTTCGACTACCTCCGCGACAACATGGCGGTGGACACCAGGCAGCTGGTGCAGCGCGAGCTCAACTTCTGTATTGTTGACGAAGTGGACTCCATTCTTATTGACGAAGCCCGTACGCCGCTTATTATTAGCGGCCCCGCCGAAGACGCTACCGAGAAGTACGCGAAGGCGAACGAGATTGCGAAGAAGCTCGTAAAGAACAAGGACTTCGGTGTCGATGAGAAGGACAAGAACATCCAGCTCACCGAGAAGGGCGTGAACCACATCCAGGAGATGATGGGCATTACGAACCTGTACGGCGAACACGCCGACTGGGTGCACTTCTTCGACAACGCCCTGCGCGCCTGGTACCTGTACGAGAAAGACGTGGATTACATCGTGCGCGATACCGAAATTGTGATCGTGGACGAGAACACGGGCCGCCTCATGGAAGGCCGCCGCTACTCTAACGGCATGCACCAGGCTATCGAAGCCAAGGAAAACGTGCCTATCCGCCGCGAGAACCAGACGCTCGCGACCATCACGTTCCAGAACTACTTCCGCATGTACAAGAAGCTCTCGGGTATGACCGGTACCGCCGAAACCGAAGCTACGGAATTCATCAAGATTTACAACATGAACACCTGGGTCATCCCGACCAACAAGCCCTGCATCCGCAAGGACATGCAGGACATGGTGTACAAGAGCGAAGACGCGAAGTGGCGCGCCATCGTGGCCGACATCAAGGAACGCCACGCCAAGGGCCAGCCGCTCCTCGTGGGTACGGCTTCTATTGAAAAGTCCGAACACCTGCACGGCCTCTTGGAAAAGGAAGGCATCCCGCACGAGGTGCTGAACGCCAAGAACCATAGCCGCGAAGCCGAAATCATCCAGTACGCCGGTCACGAAGGCAAGGTGACGATTGCGACCAACATGGCCGGCCGTGGTACCGACATTGCGCTTGGCCCCGGCGTGACTGCGTTGGGCGGCTTGCACGTGCTCGGCACGGAACGTCACGAATCCCGCCGTATCGACAACCAGCTGCGCGGCCGTTCCGGCCGTCAGGGCGACCCGGGTTCCAGCCAGTACTTCCGGGTTCCAGCCAGTACTTCTTGAGCCTCGATGACAACCTGATGCGCATTTTCGGTGGCGACAGCGTCAAGAACCTGATGACGCGATTCGGTGTGGGCGAAGACGAAGTGATTACGCACCCGATTGTTTCCCGCTCCATCCGTGGTGCTCAGCGCCGTGTGGAAGGCCAGAGCTTCGACATCCGTAAGCACTTGCTCGACTACGATAACGTGATGAACGAACAGCGCAAGGTGATTTACGGACTCCGTCGCCGCATCTTGAACGGCGAAGACATCCGCGACGAGATTATGAACCGCATCGAGGATGCTTGCGATATCAAGGTTTCGCAGTACGTTCCGGCAAGGACGTATCCCGAAAATTGGAACCTCGAAGGCCTGCATACCGACTTGCAGCGCACGCTCGGCATGGAATACAACCTGAGCTTCGAGGATGCCACCAAGAAGACTCCGGAAAAGGTTCTCGACGAAGTCATCGAAATTTGCAAGGTGCGTTACGACAAGCTCACCAAGATTATTCCGGAAAACGATTTCCGCAATATCGAACGCCGCTTCTTGCTCATGACCATCGACCAGGTGTGG
>CADBLC010000063.1 GCA_902795385.1 Fibrobacter succinogenes
GTATTCGTACGGGAGCTTGGCAACAGAGTTGAGCGAAGCAAGCAAGCCGTTCTTTTCGGCACCGTAGCTCGGGTTTGCACCAGGGGCGAACGGGGCGTTAGCCGGGCGGCCGTCGGGCAGGGCGCCGGTAGCCTTGCCGTAAACGACGTTACTCGTAATCGTAAGGATAGAAGTCGTCGGTTCGGCATTGCGGTAGGTGTGGTGCTTCTTGATCTTCGCGATGAATTCCTTCAGGAGCCACACGGCGATTTCGTCGGCGCGGTCGTCGTCGTTACCGTACTTCGGGAAGTCTCCCTTCACCACGAAGTCCTTCACGAGGCCGTCGTCGCCACGGACCGTCTTGACCTTCGCGTACTTGATGGCAGAAAGGCTGTCGACCACATGGCTGAAGCCTGCTATACCCGTAGCGAACGTGCGGCGCACATCGGTATCGATGAGGGCGAGTTCCGCGGCTTCGTAGTAGTACTTGTCGTGCATGTAGTGGATCAGGTTCAGCGTATTCACGTAGATGCCCGCGAGCCATTCCAGCATGATGTCGTATTTGTGCATCACTTCGTTGTAGTCGAGGTATTCGCTCGTAATCGGGGCGAGTTCCGGACCAATCTGCATGCCGGGCACCAGACCGCCCTTTTCGTCCTTGCCGCCGTTGATGGCGTAGAGGAGAGCCTTCGCGAGGTTCGCGCGGGCGCCGAAGAACTGCATTTCCTTACCGGTCTGCGTAGCGGACACACAGCAGCAAATGCTGTAGTCGTCACCCCACACCGGGCGCATCACGTCGTCGTTCTCGTACTGAATGGAGCTCGTCTTCACCGAGATGAAGGCAGCGTATTCCTTGAAGTTCTCGGGCAGGCGCTTGGTGTAGAGCACCGTGAGGTTGGGTTCCGGAGAGGGACCCATGTTCTCGAGCGTGTGCAAGAAACGGAAGTCGTTCTTGGTGACCATGGAGCGTCCGTCCTGGCCCATACCGCCGACTTCGAGGGTGGCCCACACCGGGTCGCCGCTGAAGAGCTGGTTGTAGCTTTCGATACGGGCAAACTTGACCATGCGGAACTTCATCACCATGTGGTCCACGAGTTCCTGCGCTTCGCTTTCGGTGAGCGTGCCGTTCTTGAGGTCGCGTTCGATATAGATGTCGAGGAAGGTGGAGATGCGGCCCACGCTCATGGCGGCGCCGTTCTGAGTCTTGATGGCGGCGAGGTAACCGAAGTAAAGCCACTGGAAGGCTTCGCGGGCGTTTACTGCGGGTTCGGAAATGTCGAAGCCGTAGCTTGCGGCCATCACCTTCATCTGCTGAAGGGCGCGAATCTGTTCGGCCACTTCTTCGCGCAGGCGGATGACGTCGTCGGTCATGGTGCCGTCGCCAATGTGGGCAAAGTCGTTCTGCTTCTGCTTGATGATGTAGTCGATACCGTAAAGGGCCACACGGCGGTAGTCGCCAACGATACGGCCACGGCCGTAAGTGTCCGGAAGACCGGTGAGCAAGTGCGCCTTGCGGACGGCACGGATTTCAGGAGTGTACGCGTCGAACACGCCCTGGTTGTGCGTCTTGTGGTATTCGGTAAAAATCTTGTGGAGTTCGGCACTCGGCTTGTAGCCGTATTGCATACAAGCTTCTTCGGCCATCTTGATACCGCCGAACGGCATGAACGCGCGCTTGAGCGGCTTGTCGGTCTGCAAGCCTACGACCTTTTCCAGGTCCTTCAGGGATTCGTTGATGTAGCCCGGCTTGTGGCTCGTGATGGTCGAGACGATGTCGGTGTCCATGTCGAGGACGCCGCCGTGCCTGCGCTCTTCGGCCTGCAGGCCCTGCAGTTCGTCCCACAGTTTCTGGGTTGCGTCCGTCGGTCCTGCGAGGAAGGACTTGTCTCCGTCGTAGGCGGTGTAGTTGCGTTGAATAAAGTCGCGGACGTTGATCTCGTCTTGCCAGAGTCCGCCTTCAAAACCTTTCCATGCGTCAATCATGTTTCTGCTTTCCTTCTTTGTGCTTTTTTCTTGCATCAATATAGAAATAAGGAAGCCGGACTGAAGGGCTTGGAATGGAATATTTTTGAACCTTCCATAGACCCAAAAATTTCGCGTTTTTAGGCAGTGTAGGCTAATTGATTTACTGGCAACAAGTTAGGTTTTAGGTAACTTCTTGAGCTCATGCAAAAGCATCACCGTACCGATGATGGCCGCCCCTGCATCGGCAATGGGCTGCGCCATAAACACGCCCTGCAGTTCAAAGAAATGCGGCAGCACGAGCAAAAAGGGAATCAGGAGAATCACCTGGCGGCAGGCGTTCAAGAACATCGAACGGAAAGCCTTTCCCGTCCCCTGGAAAAAGCTTCCCGAAATCATCCCGAAGGGAATCATGAAGAACGCCGCACCGAAGATTCTCATGGCCCAGGCGGAGACCTTCTGCAAGTCGATGTCGTTGGGCGCGAAGGGCGCCACGAGCGCTTCGGCCTGCCACATCATGAGGCCCCAGGCGACAACCATAAAGCCAAGCGCATAGATGAACGTGAACTTGAGAGTTGCCTTGACGCGGCTGTTGAGGCGGGCGCCGTAGTTATACCCGATAATCGGTTGCGTGCCGTGTACAAAACCGAGGAGCGGAAGCAGTATGAACGAAGCGATGCTGTTCACGATGCCGAACGCCGATATCGCCATGTCGCCGCCCGACAAGTTATCCGTCGCAGCGAGACTCACGTTCCCGTAGGTAGTGAGGCTCCAGGCGAGAATGGCGTTCATCAGGCTGTTGCACACCTGCATGAGTGAAGGCGGGATACCGAGGATGACAATCTTACGCACGTAGGCGAAGCGCAACTTCATGTGGCGCCAGCGGATGCGGATGGGAGTTCCCTTCTTTACGAAGAACTGCGTAATGAGCGAAGCCGACACCAGCTGCGAGCAGATGGTCGCCCAGGCGGCGCCTTCGATTCCCCAGTGGAACTTCATGATGAACAGCCAGTCGAGCACGATATTCGTGACAGCACCGATAATCTCACGGAACATGGCCGTTTTCGGATGACCCATCGAGCGGATAAAGTGGTTCATGCCGGGGGCTATGGTCTGGAACGCCGCACCGCACAGCAAAATACGCATGTAGCTGCTCGCGACAGGCAAAGTTTGGTCGCTAGCGCCAAACAGCCGCAACAGAGGCTCCATGAAAATCTCGCCCATCGTGAAGGTAAAAATTGCCATCAATATGAGCAGCGAGAACGAGTTGTTCAGGATAATGCTCGCCTGGATATACTTCTTTTGCCCGAGGCGAATCGCGAAGAGGGTATTGCCGCCCACACCAATCATCATCGACATCGCCATGATGAACAGGCAAATCGGGAAACAGAGCGTAATTCCCGCGATACCGAGGCTACCAACCCCCTGCCCCACGAAAAAGCGGTCCACGATGTTGTAGAGCGCGTTCACGAGCATGCTGATGATGGAAGGAACCGAGAACTGCAAAACCAGTTTCGGGATGCTTGCCGTGCCGAAGGAGTTCAGTCGCTGGGAGTAGAATTGGCTCATCGGCGCCCAAAGTTAGAAATTTCTGCCGCTATTTGCTATCTTTGTGCCGTAAAAATCAAAAGGTAAAGCTATGGCTGAAAAAATGACTTCTGCGCAGGTGCGCGAATCCTTTATCAAGTTCTTTGAATCCAAGGGCCACCTCTTTGTGCGTTCTTCGCCGGTGGTTCCGCATGACGACCCGACGCTCATGTTCACGAACGCGGGCATGAACCAGTTCAAGGCCATCTTCCTGGGCGACAATCCGAAGGGTTGGAAGCGCGCATGCAACAGCCAGAAGTGCCTCCGCGTGTCCGGTAAGCACAACGACCTCGACGTGGTGGGCCGCGACAACTACCACCACACCTTCTTCGAGATGCTCGGCAACTGGAGCTTACTCCAACTTCTGGGAAATGGGCGACACCGGTCCGTGCGGCCCCTGCTCCGAAATCCATTACGACCGCGGTGACCTCGCTACGCAGGCCGAAACATTCAAGGACCCGATCAAGGGCGTGAACGGCGAAAACGACCGCTATATTGAAATTTGGAACAACGTGTTCATGCAGTACGAACGCGTGAGCGACGGCTCCTTGATTCCGTTGAAGGCCAAGAACGTCGATACTGGTATGGGTTTCGAACGTATCTGCGCCATTCTCCAGGGCAAGACCAGCAACTACGACACTGACGTGTTCACCCCGATCATCGCAAAGATCGTTGAACTTTCTGGCGTGCCGTACAACGATGGCGAAGCCGGCACCCCGCACCGCGTGATTGCCGACCACATCCGCGCTATTTCTTTCGCTATTGCTGACGGCGCTCTCCCGAGCAACGAAGGCCGTGGCTACGTGCTCCGCCGCATTCTCCGCCGCGCAAGCCGCTTTGCCCGCCTCCTCGGCCAGAAGAAGCCGTTCATTTGCCAGCTCGTGCAGGTTCTCGCCGACACGATGGGCGATGCCTTCCCGGAAATCCGCGAACGCAAGGAATTCGTGGCCTCCGTGATCAAGAGCGAAGAAGAAAGCTTTATCATTCCGGGCGACAAGGTGTTCCTCCTTTACGATACCTACGGATTCCCGCCGGACCTCACCGGCATTCTCGCCGAAGAAAAGGGCCTCCTGATTGATGAAGAAGGCTACGAGAAATGCATGGAAGAACAGAAGGCCCGCGCCCGCGCCAACATGAAGCAGGGCATCAACACGATGGGTACGAAACGAAGGTTGTTCGCTGGCGCGAAGACAAGGGCGTTTTGAGCATCGTGCTTGAAACCTCTCCGTTCTACGCCGAAATGGGTGGCCAGGTCGGCGACAAGGGAACGCTCGTTTCTGCCGATTTGGAAATTGATGTGTTCGACACCGTGAAGGTGAACGACACCGCCCTTTGCCGCGGTAAGGTGAAGAAGGGTACGGCCAACGAAGAAACGATGGGTGCCGTGTTCATGGCAACCGTCGATAACGACCGCCGTAACGATATCCGCAAGAACCACTCCGCCACTCACTTGCTGCAGGCCGCTCTCCGCCAGGTGCTCGGCACTCACGTGCAGCAGCAGGGTAGCTTCGTTTCGAACGAACTCCTCCGCTTCGATTTCAGCCACTTCAACGCGATGACCGCCGAAGAAATCCAGAAGGTCGAAGACATCGTGAACGCGAAGGTCATGGAATGCCTGCCGGTCAACACCCAGGTGATGGGCGTCGACGAAGCCAAGGCAAGCGGTGCCATGGCTCTGTTCGGCGAAAAGTATGGCGATGAAGTCCGCGTCGTGAAGATGGGTGCCTGCAACGAAGAATTCTCCAAGGAACTCTGCGGTGGCTTGCATGTGCAGAACACCGGTAACATCGGCCTCGTGAAGATTATCAGCGAATCCAGTGTGAGCGCTGGCGTGCGCCGTATCGAAGCCGTTTCTGGCCGTGGCGCACTCTCGCTGCTCCGCGCCGGAACGCAGATTTTGACGGCCCTCCGCGAACAGCTCCGCTGCAAGGACGTCGAAGTTCTCGACCGCATTCAGCAGTCCTTCGCCAAGACGCAGAACCTCGAAAAGAGCCTGCAGTCCGTGAAGCTCGAACTTGCGACCCTCGCCGCTGCCGAACTCTTGAACGGCGGCATCAACGTGGCAGGCGTGAACCTCTACGTTCGCGAACTTTCCATCCCTGACGAAAAGTACAAGAACTTGCTGGACGGCGTTCAGAACAAACTCGACACCGATAGCGTCGCCGTGATTGCCAACAAGGATAACGGTGCCGGTAGCATCGCCGTGATGGTCGGCAAGAACGTCCAGGCCAAGGGCATCAAGGCCGGCGACCTCGTCAAGGATCTCGCCGCTGCTTGCGGTGGCCGCGGCGGTGGACGCCCCGACCGCGCTCAGGCCGGTACCAAGGAAGTCGACAAGATTGCCGGTGCTATCGCCAATGCGAACAACTGGATCCGCGCAAAGCTCGGTGCCTAGTTTAGAGCCTATGAAGCAAAAAACGTCCCGGAAGAATCCGGGGCGTTTTTCTTTTGTTTGGGGGAGGAGATTAAGCTTTTCGGACGTTTAAGGCTTATTCAGCCTCGCGGGTCATGCGGAGCTTGCAGAGACCATCTTCGAGAACCACGTTGAACGGGGAGAGGTTAACCTTTTCCATTTCCCAGTTTCCGGTGCCCCAGTGGTCGGAAAGGATGGTTCCGTCAAAGTCATCCTGCCAAAGCTGCGTAAAGCCCTTGGTATCGGCATCGTACGAGTAGACACGCACATAGTCGATAATCTGTTCCTGCGGGCCGGCTGCCAGTTCGTCACCGGTAAACTTGCCCACCCACGCTGTACTCTTGGACGCCCAGAGGTTGAAGCGGAGGGACTGTTTCTCGGTCAAGAAAGCCACCTGGTCCTTGTCGGCATGCGTACCGCGTTCAATACCCAATGTATCGCGACGGATTTCCACGCTGTCGATTTCCCATGCGACGTATTCCGGAGTCCACACGATAGCGTAAAGATGGAAGTCCTGCGTAGCGTCAAAGCCGAATTCATGCAGAGGTTTGCTCTCGGAAGTCGTATTCGACCTGATGGACGGATCACCTTCGCGGGTAATGATGTTGGACTGCCACATCGTGCCGCCCTTACCCAGCACCTCGATATCGATTTCATTCCACACATACTCCTTCTTCATCCAGGAATCATCGTAGTAGAGGAACATCGAGCTCACGGATCCCGGAATCGAGACCATCTTCATGCGGGCTTCAAATCGACCGTAAAGGAACTGGTCCTTACCGCTGAGTTCAGCGCCGTAATAGGCGTACGACACCGGCCCCGCCACAGACGAAGACGACAGTTCGAGAACGGCGGAAGATGCAGGCAGGATTGCCGCAGAAGATTCCGGGACGGTTTCGTCGGCAGGCGCCGTGGTAGTTTCGGCCGAGCAGGCGTACAACAAAGCCACCGGCAAGGCCATCGCGATAGATAAAAACTTTTTGGTTTTCATAATAAACCTCTCTTGTTACGCTTCAAAGATACACTCTACGCCGGAGCCCGGCACGCACTTCGCTCACCAAACAGTCACAACTGTATCAACTGTATCAAATTTGCCTTATGCCCGACAAGTTTTTATATTTGTCGTATGGCAACGGGATACATCAATAAACTGGAAACGTTCGGCTCGGTAGACGGGCCCGGCGTTAGGTTCGTCATATTCGTGCAGGGATGCCCGATGCGCTGCCAGTTCTGCCATAACCCCGAAACCTGGAAATTCGGAAGCGAAGGTACAGGAGCATTCAAGATATCGGCAGGCGAACTCCTGAAAAAAGCGCTACGCTACCAAAGCTACTGGGGCAAGGACGGCGGCATCACCGTAAGCGGCGGCGAGCCGCTCGCGCAGATAGATTTCATGGTGGAGTTCTTTGAGCTTGCCAAGGCCGCGGGCGTGCACACCTGCATCGACACCTCGGGCGTTAACTTTGTACGTAACGAGCCGTACTTTGGCAAATTCGAGCGACTCATGAAGTCGACGGACCTGCTGCTTGTGGACATCAAGAATATAGATCCCACCGAGCACAAGAAACTGACCGGACACAGCAACGAGAACATCCTCGACATGTTCCGCTATCTTGACGAAATCGGCAAGCCCATTTGGATTCGGCACGTGCTAGTGCCCGGCATGAGCGACAACGACGAACTCCTCGAGCGCACCCGCGCCTTTATCGACACGCTCCACAATGTAGAGAAGGTAGAAGTCCTCCCCTACCATGCGCTCGCACTCGCCAAGTACCAGCAGCTCGGCATCGACTACGCACTCAAAGACGTGAAGTCACCATCGCCGGAACGGATTGCAAACGCAAAGCGCATCCTCGGCGCCTAGTCATTCGTTGACTGTCGTCGCACTACGTCGCTCCATTCCTGCTCTCGCTAGACATTCAACTTCATAACGACCATCACAAAAAAAAGCAGGCCTTAAAAACCTGCCATAATTTTTGCAAAAAAAACTTGCAAAACGAGAAAGTTATTATCTAAACACGAGATTTCGTCTAAAGCCTAGCGAGAGAAGGAACCAACTCCGCGTAGCGTACAAATGTACGTGAGCGGAGTTGTGACGAACTATCGCGACGGCTTTGGGCGAAATATCACCCTTTAATTGCGTCGCCCATCGAGAACATCGGCATATACATTGCAATCAGCAAACCACCCACAGCGCCGCCGAGGAACACGATGATCAATGGTTCGATCATACTCACGACACTGTCCACTGCAGCATCCACTTCTTCGTCATAGAAGTCTGCCAACTTCAAAAGCATGCCGCCTAAGTTACCGGTCTTTTCACCCACGCCGGTCATCTGGATAACCATGGGCGGGAAAATGCCTACTTCAGCCATGGGGTCGGCAATACTCTTACCACCGGCAATACCGATGGCAATCTTTCCAATCGCCTGTTCCACCACTTTGTTGCCTGCCGTAGAGGCCACGACCTTCAAGGCTTCCATCACGCTCACACCTGCATTCAACAAGGTACCGAGAGTTCTCGAGAAGCTTGCCGTAGAAGACTTAATCGTGAGGTCACCTATCTTGGGCACCTTCAACATGAACTTGTCAAATGCAAACTTTGCCGCAGGTATCCTCATGACCATTTTGAAAGCCACAATCACGAGAACTAACGCAATGAAAATAAACGCACCATTGTCGCGTATAAAGTCGGATATGTTCATCACCACCTGGGTCGGAGCCGGGAGTTCCGCATCCAACGCGGCGAACTGTTCCGCAAACGTCGGCACCACGAACGTCATAAGGGCAATCACCACAAGGATACCGACGATGATAACCATCACCGGGTAGGTCAAGGCCTTTTTCACCTTGCGCTTGAGGCGCATACTGTTTTCCATGGTTTCCGCAAGACGCTGAAGAATGCCTTCAAGGATACCGCCCGCTTCACCGGCCGCCACCATGTTGCAATAGAGGGAGTCGAACACCTTCGGATGGAGCGCCAAGGCATCGGCCAAAGACGAACCGCCGTTGATGGACTGCGTCACCTTATGGACAACGCTCTTGAGTTCCGGGTTCTCGCACTGTTCCTCGAGGATGTTCAAGCACTGCAACATCGGAAGACCGGCAGAACACATGGACGAGAACATACGCGTAAAGCGCGTGAGGTCTTCGTGCTTGATACCCGTACCAATCTTTATCTTGATTTCGGTCGGCTTTTTCTTGAGGCTCACGATCACCAGGCGGCGACGCATGAGCATGGCTTCGGCTTCGGCCTTGTCCTTAGCCTCGAGCGTACCTTCGAAATTGTTTCCCTGGGAATTCTGCGCCTTGTATAGGAATTCTGCCATCGATTAAACTCCTTCCTTAACAAACAGCTGTTCCAGCTGGTCGGGACTCGGAGAGCGGGCTAGCGCCTCGAAGCGGTCGACCTTGTGGTTCTTCACCAGTTCACACAAGCACATGTTCATCGTGTTCATGCCGAATTTCTGGCCGATTTCAATCATCGATTCAATCTGGTGCACCTTGTCGTCGCGGATAAGCGCACGGATACCCGGAGTCACGCTCATGATTTCGTAAGCCATCACGCGGCCGCCACCAATCTTGGGGACGAGGGTCTGGCATATAACGCCCTGGAGCACGAACGAAAGCTGCGTACGCACGGTCTGCTGTTCGCCCTTGGGGAACGCATCCACCACGCGGTTGATGGTCTGCACGCAGGAGTTGGTATGCAAGGTCGCAAAGGCCAAGTGACCCGTTTCGGCAATCGTAAGTGCCGCACGGATAGTCTCGAGGTCACGCATTTCGCCGATGAGCACCACGTCGGGGTCCTGACGGAGCGCCATCTTAAGCGCCTGCGAGAAGCTGTTGGTATCGCTGCCGACTTCGCGCTGGTTGATCATGCACCCCTGGTGCTTGTGCAAGAATTCAATCGGGTCTTCCACCGTCAAGATGTGGTCGTGACGTTCCTTGTTGATCTTGTCGATCATGGCGGCGAGCGTCGTGGACTTACCGGAACCGGTCGCACCGGTCACCAGCACCAGCCCGGAGGGGCGGGTCGTAAATTCAGCCAAAATCTTCGGGAGGCCGAGTTCCTTGAAGGTCTTGATTTCGAGCGGGATGATACGCAGGGCGAGGGCGACACAACCGCGCTGCAGGTAGGCGTTAGCACGGAAGCGGGCCAGGTTCGCGATACCGAAGGAGAAGTCGCATTCCTTGTTCTGTTCAAAGGACTTCTTCTGCAGCTCGTTCATCAGGCTGTAGGTCATACGCATGGTTTCATCGGGTTTAAGCTTGTCGTCCCCGATAGGCGTCAACTTGCCAGAAAGACGGACAAGAGGGGGTGCACCTGCGGTAATATGCAAGTCGGAAGCCCCTCGTTTCACCATTTCGGATAGAAGATCTTGAATATTGTATGCCATATTGCAGAATATAATTTAAAAAGCCCCGAAAAAAACATAAATTCTCTATAGATATGCGGCATATCACCCTCAAATTGTCGGCCGTACTGGCCCTGGCAGCCATTTTGGTCCTTGCATACCATGTGTACAAGGAGCAGTCTAGGCCATTCCAGGAAATGCCCAAGACTGTCGCAAACTTTGCCGGGTTCAACACCGAAGGTGAAAAGGCGGAATACTATTTCGAGCGCGGGGCCGTCACCCTGATTGTGCTGAGCGCGAGCTGGTGCCCCGCCTGCATCGCAGAAATGCCCATCCTCAAGAGGCTGCACAAGGACTACTCCCCGAAGGGATTCAAAATCCTCATGATCAGCGAAGACGACAACGTCAAGGCGGCGGCTCGGTTCAAGAAAATGCAGGCCATGTCCTGGACCGTTATCCACTGGAACTACGACCTCATGAACGCACTGGGCAACCCGCGCGTCTTGCCCGTATCGTATCTGGTCGACGGCAACGACGACGTCGTCAACATTTCGGCGGGCATCATCGACGAAAAAAAGATGCGCTCTAACATAGAGCGCATCCTCAAATAGCTGTATCCTGTTCAGATTACCGCAAGTTCGCGGTCCCACCTTCAAGCAATGGGGCTCGGGAAAAGAATCACGTCCGCAATCTCGCTCTTGCCGAGCGCGAGCATGAATAGCCTGTCGAGACCGAGCGCCACACCGGAGCATTCCGGCATGCCCGACTCGAGCGCCGCCAGGAACCTCTCGTCGAGCGGCGGCAGAGACTTCCCCGCCTTGCGACGGATATCCAGATCCGCTTCAAAGCGACGACGCTGTTCGGCAACGTCCGTCAGTTCCGTATAGCCGTTGCAGAGTTCCACCTTGTTCACGAAAAGCTCGAAACGCTTGGCCCAGGTAAGGCCGTCCTTGTCCACGTAGGTCTGCGCGAGTGCCGCCTGCGAAGGCGGATAGTCCGTGATAAACTCGGGGCCGTGCGACGCCAGGGCGGGTTCCACGACAAACACCATCAGGTAATCCCACCAGTCCTCACGGCTCATCATGCCGCAACGTTCCGGAACAGGGACGCCGTGGTATTCGCATGTATCCGAGAAGTTCGTAAGATCCTTGCAGAAGGGATCGACACCGGCATAATTTTTGAAAGCATCAATCCAGCGGGTACGCTTGGCGTTCAGCGGATGTCCGAGAACCGAACTCACCAGGCTTTCCACCTCGTCCATCAGCTGTTCCTGGGGCATGCCCACGCGGTACCATTCCACCATGCTGAATTCGTTGTTATGGTGGCTGCCAAATTCGTCCTTGCGGAAAGACTTCGTAATCTGGAAAATATCACCGAACCCTGCAGCGAGCAGGCGCTTCATGTGGAATTCCGGACTAGTCATCATGTACTGTCTCGGCCGAGAATCTACTTCGAAGTAATCCAGTTGAGGATCGGTACCGCCAGCGTTCGAGAGGGTTGGCGACTCGACTTCCAGGATATTCTTCCCCAAGAAGAACGACCTGACCTTCGCCAAAAGCGCCTGTCTCTCTACCCAAGTCTCGCGAGAACACGTCGGAGCAAACTTGCTCGTTATCGAAACCATTTCTTAGACCTCACTCCCCCATCTTAATACAACGCACCGCCAGGTAAAATCCCTTGTCGACGGATATCGAAGATACTTCCTTATCCGTGCTGAACATGGACCTTGCCGTGCCGCGCTTGTCTCCATCTGCCTTTTCAGTCCAGAAATAGGCTCCTTCTCCTATTGTCGTGGAAATTCCGTTCTTGTTGGCATAGCCGCCGAACATCGCCGAGAAGGCGTAGTCGTCGCTGCCGTTGCTGCGGAGCTTCACCGCGGCCTCGCTTGCACCGCCGGCAAACACCTCGAGCATTTTCCAATCGTCGTCCGTAGCAAGGCGGAACCCGTCCGGGCAAGCGGTCTTCGCCGCTTCCTGCGTATAGAGCCTGCCGTAGGCCTTGCAGTTCTCGTCGTCGCGGTCGTAACAAATCGAACCTTCTTCCATGGCGTAGTTCAAGTTCTGCACAAACCAGTAGGCGCCATTGATTTCCTTCACCCTGTATTCCTGACCGTCACGCGGGTCTGTTATGCGTTCGAACACGGGGCAGCGAGTCTCGAACTCGAGTCCGGCCAAGACAGAGTCCACCTGCGGCTGCCATGCCGTACAGAACCTGAAGAGCTGACCGCCCGGCAATGCGGTGCTGTCGACCTTGTGCGATTCCGCCCAGTGCTGCACATACTTTATGGAAGGGATAGCCGTATCCGGAATGGAGAGCGCCTTGGCATGAGACTGCATCAGGGATGCAAACTTTTCGGCAACGCTCATCGGGCAAGTCCAGTAACCGTCCTTGAGGCCGGTAGTGAGCTTGGTGTAAAGCGGAGAAGGCTTGGTCACCGAGATAGTCGTATCCACGTACTGTTCCGGAGCCGTCGGGCAAGAGAGCTTGTGCGCGACATCGTACATGGAATCGGCCTGGGCGATGCAGCGGGCAAGGCATTCTTCCTTGGCCTTGCCTTTCTTGGGGCATGC
>CADBLC010000064.1:0-17964 GCA_902795385.1 Fibrobacter succinogenes
GGCCGCGAGATGAACCGCCGTATCGAAATGCACTTCGTGACGCCGGATAACGACGGCACCAAGTGTGACAGCCCGTTCGGACAGGAATAGTCTTTAGACAAGCTTAACCGAAAAGCCCCCGGCACCTGCCGGGGGTTTTTCTAAATTGTGGACATGACTAAACTGGACGAAATATTGACCGAGTTGGGCGAGCCGAACCACGCCCTTGTAGAAATGTTGCCCGCGAACCTGAACCACAAGATGGTGCAGAAGGCGCGCCTGGGCAAGAAACCCGTGCCCAAGCACACGCAAGACTTGATTTTGCAGGCGCTGAACATGCTGCTGAAGCAGAAGGCCGTGGAAGAGGATAAGGCCGCGAAGCAGTACAAGCGGGTGGATCTATTTTAGACGAAAGAACGCCGCGTAGGTTGGTAAACTTACCAAACCACGCGGCTACAGACGAAAGACGAAAGAGGAAGAATGGCGCTTACAGACGAAAGACGAAAGAGGAAGAATGGCGCTTCGCGCTGAATGGATAAAAAATCTCTCGTCTCTCGTCTCCCCATAGGGGATAACATCCACTAAGGGATTAAAATCCCTAGTGTTGTATATCTCGTCTCTCGTCTTTTATTAAATTACAGATATGCAGCAATACCTAGACTTACTTCGTGACATTCTTGAAAATGGCGTGGACCGTTCCGACCGTACGGGCACCGGCACCCGTTCCGTTTTTGGCCGCCAGACCCGATTCGACCTCTCGAAGGGTTTCCCGTGCCTCACGACCACGAACATCAAGTACCTGCACGACAACAAGGTGACCATCTGGGACGAATGGGCCGACGAGAACGGCGACCTGGGCCCGGTGTACGGCCACCAGTGGCGCAGCTGGCCCACGCCCGATGGCGGGCACATCGACCAGATCCAGAACTTGATCAACAGCCTCAAGAACAATCCCGATTCCCGCCGCCACCTGGTGTGCGCATGGAACGTGGCCGAGGTCGACAAGATGGCCCTGCCGCCGTGCCATTGCCTTTTCCAGTTCTACGTGGGCGGGGTAGGCGCAAGCGGCAAGCGCAAGCTCAGCTGCCAGCTTTACCAGCGCAGCGCCGACATGTTCCTCGGCGTGCCGTTCAACATCGCGTCGTACTCGCTGTTGACGATGATGCTGGCGCAGGTTTGCGGTTACGAGGCGGGCGAGTTCGTGCATACCTTCGGTGACCTCCACCTGTACAGCAACCACTTTGACCAGGCGCGCGAGCAGCTTTCCCGCGAACCGCGCAAGCTGCCGACCATGAAGATGAATCCCGACGTGAAGGACCTCTTCGAATTCAAGTTCGAGGATTTCGAGCTCGTGGATTACGACCCGTGGCCGACGATTAAGGCGCCGATAGCGGTCTAATTGATGATTGATGATGGATGATTGATAATTATCCATTATCAATTATCCATTGTTCATTATCCATTATCCATTATCCATTATGCTCATATCTGCAATTGTCGCAATTTCTAGAAACAACGTCATCGGGCGCGACGGACACTTGCCGTGGCACTTGTCCGCCGACCTCAAGCGTTTCAAGGCCATCACGACCGGGCATTCCATAATCCTCGGTCGCAAGAACTACGACGACATCGGACGCCCGCTGCCGAACCGCACGAACTACGTGCTCACGCGGAATACGGCGTTCGAGGCGCCGGGATGCATTGTGTGCGGCAGCCTCGAACAGGCCTTAGACAAGGCCCGCGCCGCCGGCGAGTCCGAATGCTTTATCATAGGCGGCGCCGCCGTATACCGCGACGCGATGCCGCTTGTTAAAAAGCTGTACGTGACGCGCGTGCTTGCCGACGTGGATGGCGACGTGTTTTTTCCGGACTGGGGCGAAGGCTGGCGCAAGGTAAGCGAAGAGGCTTTCCCTGCCGACGAGAAGAACGATTTCCCGACGACTTTCGAAGTCTGGGAACGGGACTAATTGATGATTGATGATGGATAATTGATAATTGATGATTGAAGATTGATGTTTCTTGATACAACTTGGAATACCATTTGCTTTCCCCGCGTTTTGTCGGGGAGTTTTTTTTAGTATAGATTAAATGCATGTTGGACTTTAATGTATTCTACCGTCTGGCTGCAGCGATAGGCATTGGCCTCATTATCGGCATGCAGCGAGAGCATACGTATTCGGACCAGTCGGATAGGCATCCGGCCGGTGTCCGCTCGTTTACGCTCGTGGGCCTGGTAGGGTGCATGACAGCGATGCTCTCGGACCAGATGGGCGGAATGGCGCCCTTCGTGACGGGGTTTGTGGTGGTGGGACTCCTCCTGGTCGCCTCTCATATATCGTTCGCCATTTCGCACAGGCCGCAGGATGGGCAGCCGGGCATTGGCAGCGACGGCATTACGACGAGCATCGCTGTGCTTGTGGTGTACCTGCTCGGTACGCTCTGCTGGTATGGGCGCCTGTTGGAGGCGTGCGTGGGCATGGTCGTCTTGCTGTTGCTTCTCAATTCCAAAAAGCAGCTACACGACTTTGCGAACAAGCTATCTACGGAAGACATTGTCGCGACGGTCAAGTTCGCGGTCATCACGCTGATGGTGCTGCCGTTCTTGCCGAACCGCGCTTTTGGCCCGCCGGGTCTCGAGGTGTTGAACCCGCATACCATCTGGCTGTTTGTGGTGTTCATCTCGGGCATTGGCTTTGTGAGCTACGTGCTTATCAAGCTCATTGGCCCCGGCAAGGGCATCTGGCTTACCGGGCTGTTTGGCGGGCTTGCCAGCAGTACCGCGCTCACGCTGAACATGGCGGGCCGCAGCCGCGAAAACGAAGGCTACGCCGACGACTTTATGATGAGCATCGTGCTCAGCTGGGCGGTGATGTTCGCGAGGCTTTACCTTATCTGCGTATTCTTGGATTCCCGCCTGGCGGGCCCGCTGGCCGTACCGCTGCTGGTGCCTGTAGTCCCCACGCTGGGCTATGCCATTTTCCTCAAGTTCAAGACGGGCCGTGACCACGCCGAAAAGGGCGCTGGTTTTAGCAACCCCTTCAAGCTGTTGCCCGCGATCAAGTTCGGGCTCGTGTTTACGGCGGTGATGTTCGTGGCGAACGCCGCGCGCGTGTACTTGGGTAACGGCGCCCTGATTGGCTGCAGCTTTTTGGGCGGCGCGGCGGAGATGGACGCCGTGGCCTTCTCGCTCATAGACATGGGCATCAAGGCTTCCATTACGAACCGCGAACTCGTGGTGGCGATGCTTTTTGCAAGCCTCGCCAATACCATCACCAAGGGTACTCTCGTGTACTTCTTGGGCGCCAAGGCCATGCGCCGCTCGGTTATCCCGGCGGTCGTGCTCACCTGCGCCGTAATCGTGGCGCTTATCGTGGCCTACTGATAAAAAAGGCTTGCACTTTCGTGTTCTTTTATATATATTACATTAGATAACTCGTTGTAATTCACGGAGTTGGAGTTTATGTCCGGTACAATGAAATACGCATTGTGCATCGGCGGCTTCGACGGGAGCGCCGGTGCGGGAATCATAGCCGATGTGAAGGCCATGTCGCATTTTGGCGTGTACGCCCAGACCGTTTGCACGGCCTTGACCGAACAGAACGAAGACGAGTTCGTGGCGCCCGGATGGGTGATTTGGGAACGCATCGAGGCTCAGCTCGATACTTTGTTCAGAAAGCATACCTTCAAGTTTGTAAAGATTGGCCTTGTGGAAAAGGCCAAGATTCTAAAGCGCATCGTGCAGTACGTGCGCGAAAAATCCCCGGACGCCTTTATCGTT
Source organism: Fibrobacter succinogenes (assembly GCA_902795385.1). Classification (GTDB taxonomy): domain Bacteria; phylum Fibrobacterota; class Fibrobacteria; order Fibrobacterales; family Fibrobacteraceae; genus Fibrobacter; species Fibrobacter succinogenes_P. The sequence goes on from CADBLC010000064.1 coordinate 3,758, forward strand.
TGGGACCCGGTCGCAAGCGCCAGTGCCGGCTACCACTTTATGCGCGATATTGAACAGGACGACTTTGTGCCCATCATGAAAATGGTCAACCTCGTGACTCCTAACCGCGACGAATTCGCGCTGCTCGGGCTCGGGCTTTCGGCGTCGAGGGGCGAGCTCGTGTTTGGCGAGGACTTTTCGCTGTTACTCAAGGGCGGTCACGACGACGGTAGCGAATCCGTGGATACGCTATGGATGAAGGGCGGTGTGCAGCACAAGTTCCGCTCTCCCAGGATTCCTGGCGCAGGCAAGCATGGCACAGGATGCAACCTCGGCAGCGCCATCCTTGCGAACCTGGCGCTGGGCAAAACGCTCCCGGAAGCATGCCAGATAGCCAAGGACTACATGGACGCCTTTATCCAGAGTGGCGAGGGCCGCCTGGGATTTATTCCTTAGCCTTTTCCTTGGCTTTTTCTTTCGATTTTTCTTTCGCCTTTGGGGCGATGAATTTCCCGACAGAACGTACGTGCTTGATGACGGTGTTCTTTACGCGGTCGGGGAGGGGCATGTAGCGCCCCAGCAGGCGGGACTTGGTAAAGAATCCCGCTTCGCGAGAATCCACGCAGTGGTCTCCGCGTTCACATGCCAGGTAATAGCAGTCTTCTTCGACAATGAAGTTCTTGATGAGCGTGGAATCGTCGCTGAACAGTTCACGCTTGATTTTGATGGGGGCGTTTCCCGGTTCGCTCTGGCGAATCTGCAACTCGATAAGGAATCTGTCTTGCCACGGCAGCAAATCGATTTCCTTGAGGCTCACCTGGCGGTTGCCGAGCTTGGTGGAACCGATGCGCTCGACGTTGATTTCGCGGTCGCCTTGCCACAGCGTCGTCTTGATGGAGAAGGGGATTCCCTGCTCGTGCATGAGCGAGATGGCGTAATCCTGCTCCACGTCACTGAGTGTTTCGAGGTTCAGCGTGTCGCCGCGCTTGGGAACATAGATGTCGCGGCTCTCGATAAAGGCGTTCTCGCCCTTCCAGCGGAACCTGAGCTTGCCCGAGACGACCTTGCCGTTCTCGGAGATGGAAAGCGAATCGCCGGGCATCGCGATGATTTTGCGAACGAGCGTCTCCTGGTTGCGGAGTTCCGCCCACACGGTCTCGTTCTTTTGAACCTTGTCAACGCACTGCGGCAGCTTGCACATCCACAGCCAGCTGTTTTCCTTGTGCCGCGGCGCCATGGAGGCGTTCACCATGTTGATGGGCTCGATTACGTAGTAGCGGAGCGCGACGGCCGCCACGAGGATACCGACGAGAAGCACCACGAGGAAGAACACGTGTGACATCGAGTTCATCCGCTGCAGTACTTTTACGGTATGCTTGAGGCTTGCCATGGGGAATCCTTAGGCTAGTCGCCGCTGCTGTTGGAATCGTCGGAAAGCGAGAGCACGGCGAGGAACGCCTTCTGCGGCACTTCCACGGAGCCGATGCTCTTCATCCTCTTCTTGCCTTCCTTCTGCTTTTCGAGGAGCTTGCGCTTGCGGGTGATGTCACCGCCGTAGCACTTGGCGAGCACGTCCTTGCGCACCGCCTTCACGGTGGAACGGCTGATAATCTTGCCGCCGATGGCGCCCTGGATGGCCACGTCGAACTGCTGGCGCGGAATGAGGTCCTTGAGCTTTACGCAAATCGCGTTCGCGTAGGTGTTCGCCTTGTCGCGGTGGATAATCACCGAGAAGGCGTCCACCGGGTCGCCGTTCAAGAGGATGTCGAGCTTGACGAGGTTGTTGCGCCTGTATTCGCTCGGGGCGTAGTCGAGGCCCGCGTAGCCGCGGCTTACCGACTTGAGGCGGTCGTAGAAGTCGAACATGATTTCGGCGAGGGGCAAGTTGTACTTGAGGATGACCTTCTCCTCGTCGAGGTATTCCATGGTCTCGAATTCGCCGCGCTTTTCTTCGCACAGCGTCATGAGCGCGCCCACGTAATCCTTGGGCGTAAAGATTTGCGCCTTCACGTACGGCTCTTCGATGTGGTCGTAGCGGCTGGCGTCGGGGAGCTTGGAGGGACTCTCGATTTTCACCATCGTGCCGTCGCTCATGTACACGTGGTATTCCACGTTCGGAACAGTCGTGATGATGTCGACGTTGAATTCGCGGTCGAGGCGTTCCTGCACGATTTCCATGTGCAAGAGCCCGAGGAAACCTGTACGGAATCCGAAGCCGAGTGCCTCGGAAGTTTCGGGTTCCCAGCTGATGGCGGAATCGTTGAGGCGGAGCTTTTCCAAAGCCTCGCGCAAGTCCTTGTAGTCTTCCGGGTTGATGGGGTAGATGCCGGAATAGATCATCGGCAAAATGTCTTTGTAGCCCGGGAGCGGCTCTGTGGCCGGATTGGTGGGGTCGGTCAAGGTGTCGCCGATTTTCACGTCGCTGATGGTCTTGACGTTCGCGAGCACGTAGCCCACCATGCCTTCGGAGAGTTCGTCGCGCGGGTCGCGGCGCATGCTGAACGTACCGACTTCGGTCACCATGTACTCGGCGCCGGTCTTCATCATCTTGATTTTCATGCCGGCGCGGATGGAGCCTTCCACCACGCGGATGTAGTTGATGACGCCGCGGTAGGAATCGTAGACGGAGTCAAAGATGAGCGCCTTGAGCGGGTTGCCCGTGTCGCCCTTGGGGGCGGGAATCTCGTCCACGATCTTGTCGAGCACCTGGTTCACGTTGAGGCCCGTCTTCGCGGAAATGCGCGGAATCTTTTCGGGGTCGTAGCCCAGAAGGTCGCCCACGAGTTCGGCAACGTGGTCGGGCTGTGCGCCCGGCAGGTCCACCTTGTTCAACACCGGGATGATGGTCAAGTCGTTTTCGATGGCGAGGTAGAGGTTCGACAGCGTCTGCGCCTCGATGCCCTGGCTTGCGTCCACCACGAGGATGGCGCCTTCGCAGGCGGCCAGGGAACGGCTCACTTCGTACGTGAAATCCACGTGCCCCGGCGTGTCGATCATGTTCAGGATGTATTCCTTGCCGTCTTTCTCGTACACCATGCGGATGGCGTGCGCCTTGATGGTGATGCCGCGTTCGCGCTCCAGGTCCATGTCGTCCAGGAGCTGGTTCGTCATCTCGTTTTTCGCGACGGTCTTCGTCAGTTCAATCATGCGGTCGGCAAGGGTGGACTTGCCGTGGTCGATATGGGCGATGATGCTGAAATTTCGGATATTGTCGTTTTGCGGCATAGGTATTCTTTTCTTTATTACGCGCTCAAATATAGAAATCTTGCATCATTTTCCGAATCCCGCCCTGGCCGGGATAAAAAAAATTCTATATTCTTGGGAGTATGATTTCGATAAAGAATCTGTTGTTTGTCCTATCCGTCCTGGGCATGGCTGTTTGCGCGTTTGCCGAGGGCAAAGTGTTCAACAAGGATTACACGGGTATTACCGCTATCGAGGCGACCATTACGACCGACGAAGGCGTTATCGTTCTCGACCTCGATTTCAAGGCGGCCCCGAATACCGTCGCGAATTTTGTCGAACTCGCGAACAGTGGCTTTTACAACGGTCTCCGTTTTCACCGCGTGATTCCCGGATTCATGATCCAGGGCGGAGACCCCGAACTGACTGGCATGGGCGGTCCCGGTTACACGATTGATGACGAGCCGAACTCCCTCAAGCACCTTACCGGCGTTATCTCCATGGCCAACCGCGGCCCGAATACCGCAGGTTCCCAGTTCTTTATCACGCAGCTACCGCAGCCGCACCTGGACGGCAAGCATACCGTATTCGGCAAGGTGACCGCAGGCCAAGACGTTGTGTGCCGTGTCGAACAGAACGATCGCATTATAAACATTAAAATCGTGGAAAAGAAGTAATCTATGAGCTCCAAGAAAGTAAGCAAGAAGCCTGCTGCAAAACCCGCGAAGAAGCCCGCTCCGGCTAAAAAGCCCGCCGCCAAGCCGGCCCCGGCCAAGAAGCCCGCTCCGGCAAAGAAGCCTGCCGCCAAGCCGGCCCCGGCCAAGAAGCCCGCTCCGGCAAAGAAGCCTGCCGCCAAGCCGGCTCCGGCCAAGAAGCCCGCTCCGGCTAAAAAGCCTGCCGCCAAACCGGCCCCGGCCAAGAAGCCCGCTCCGGCTAAAAAGCCTGCCGCCAAGCCGGCCCCGGCCAAGAAGCCCGTCCCGGCTAAAAAGCCTGCCGCCAAGCCGGCCCCGGCCAAGAAGCCCGTCCCGGCTAAAAAGCCTGCCGCCAAGCCGGCTCCGGCCAAGAAGCCTGCCAAGAACGCCGCCGCCGATAAGGCCGCCGCTGCCAAGGCTGCTGCCGCCGAGAAAGCTGCCGCCGCAAAGGCCGCCGCTGCCGCCAAGGCTGCAAAGGCCGCCGAGCAGAAGAGGATAGCCGCGGAGAAGGCTGCCGAAAAGAAGAGGATTGCCGAAGAAAAGGCCGCCGAAAAGAAGAGAATCGCCGAAGAGAAGGCCGCCGAGAAGAAGCGCCTGGCCGAAGAGAAGAAGGCCGCCGAGGAAGCCGCGAAGAAGAAGGCCTCCTACATCTTCTCGTTCCTCCTCCCCGAAGGCAAGAAGCCCATCAAGACGACGATGTTCGTCGAAGTCAAGGAAGACGAAGACAAGACGAACCAGAAGAAGGTCTCCTCCGAACTCAAGCAGCTCGAAAGGAAGCCGACGTCGGCCATCCGCCACAAGATTTCCCTCGCCGAAGAGACGCAGGAAGAACTGACGGAACGTATCCTCAAGGAACTCGAGGAACAGAATCTCGCCTTTACGCGCGAAGCCGCGACGCAGATGTGCACGCGCTGCAACCGCAACCTTGTTTCCCCGGAATTCTGGGTGGACAAGCACCTCGGTTACTGCGAAGAATGCGCGATGATCCTCAAGCTTGGCCAGTCCAAGGAAGCCCGCAAGGTGGATTACCAGATGGGCGCCATGGGTGGCGATTCGCTTGACGAGGCCGATGAAGACGGAGATTTCCTGGACGGTCCGGACGCAGCCGACCTGAAGGAAGCCGAAGAGGAACTCGCCGGACTCGACGACTAGTTCGTCGCTTTCCCGTCGCGGAACACTCTCGCGAAATCTATCGCATTTTGAAGGATATGAAAAACCCGGGCTTGTGGCCCGGGCTTTTCGTTTTAAGACTTGTTCAAGAATCCGCGCAGTATCAATCGAGAAGTCCTTGTTGTTCTTCACGATGATGGGACGGTACTTCGGGTTGGCGGGCCTGAGCTCGATGTGGTCGGCTTGCGGCTGGTAGTACTTGACGGTCGCTTCGTTGTCGATTTGCGCGACGACGATTTCGCCACGGTCGGCAGTTTTCTGCTGGCGTGCGAAGATGAGGTCGCCGTCGAAGATACCCGCGTTGATCATGGAGTCGCCCTTGACGCGCAGCGCGAAGACGTCGGTGCGGCAGGCGAGGAAGTCGCGGTCGATGGTGACGGTGCCTTCGAGGTTCTGCACGGCGAGAATCGGCGTACCGGCGGCCACGCGGCCGACGATGGGAATCTCGATGGTGTTGGACGGTGCGATTTCGTCGAGCTTTTCCTTGCCGGAGTTCACAATCTCGATACCGCGGCTGAGGCGCGGGGAGCGGTTGATGTAACCCTTCTTGATGAGGGCGGCGAGGATGGAGCGTACGCCGTTCGTGGACGAGATCTCGAAGTGGGTCCCGATTTCGCGCACGGTGGGCGGCATGCGGTTTTCTTTAGAATACTTCTTGATGTATTCGTAGATTTCGGCCTGGCGGCTGGTCAGTTCCTTGCGTTTGACGTCTTCCATTTTAAACCTCAATTGTACAGGTTCGTTGTTAACCTATATAAATATAATGCACAATTGGGCAAATGTCAATAGTTTCACTGCACATTTTTTCACTTTTTTATGCACCGGATGGCAAAACCGCTCGTCTTGAGCTGCGTGACGTCCAAATTCGTCGCCATCCTGCCCGTGTAGGCCTCGTTGGCATCGTATTCGGAAACTGTCCAGAATGCAATGACGTTATCCGTAAATGTGGCGCTCCCTGTATTGCTGGTCGGCATCTTGTAGTATCCGGTGGGGAAGGCGGAGAAACCGTAGAGGTCGGTGTGGAGCGAGTCGTAGGCCGATACCGTCTTCTTGGTAAGTTCCGAAATTTCCCTGCCTTCGAGGAGCCTGGACCAGTCTTCATTGGTGGGCAGGCGCCAGCCATCGGGGCAGATTCCCTGGTAGGCATTGTAGTTGGTGGGGGCTACCGCGGTGTGGAGGGCTGCATCGGGAGCCAACTGCATGGCGGAGGCCCAGTCGTACAGGCGCCCCTTGCTGGCGCAGTTCGCTACAGACCCGCCCGGGCACCAGCTGTTCGACGTGATTGATGAGGATAGCTTGAGGTTGTCGGCCATCCAGGTCTGGTTGCCAATCTTGATGGTTCTGTATTCGTTGCCCTGGCTATCCGTGAGGGTTCCGTAGTCCTTGGAAGCCCTGTGCCATACGCCGCCGCTGCATTCGACGTTCATGCCATTGAATGCCCCGGTTTCACCCTCTTTCGAGGTTGTGCACATGCCATAGATGTCGGCCGGTGACTTCGCCAATATCCACCTGTAGTATTTCTTTGCGTTCTTGCCGCAGTAATAGAGATTGCCTTCGAACGTGAGCGTGTCGCCAAAGACGTCGCTGTAGCATGGACCCTTGACGCTGTCGACGGCTTGGAGAGCGTACCAGCCATCATCTGCTTCTGAAATGCTGCTGACATCCACGTTGCAGTAATAGTGTTGCCCTTCGAAACCGACCGTTACACCGAGTTTGACTGGGTAGGTTTCGCTGCAGCGGTAATACATGCCCCAGAAGGAACCGGTTTCCCATTTTCCGTCGCTATCAGTGCTACATGCATAGTCTTTCCCGTTGTAGACCTTCCAGGTAAAGCCGGTTCCATGGCAGAAACCTAGTTCGGCATCGCGGGCGTCTTCTAGACGCCAGTAATAGATGCGATGGTTGGTAACGGAATTGCCGTAGGTGCAACCATATGTCTTTCCGCCATATTCCCGGACCTCTTCTATTACGCTTGGCGAGCAGAGCCCGAGAGCCTGTTCTAGGTTTGAGTATTCCTGCCAGTTGTTGCTTTCGGAACAGAAGTATTGTTTTCCCCGGTATTCTTCTATTTTGCCATAAATTTCAGGATTGCATTTATCTATGGAATTTAGGGCATATTCGTAGCTTGCGATTCTCCAGTTGTCATCGACGCAATGGTAGTAGTCGTCGCCTACTTTAAAGATATTGTAGTGGCTACCGTTAATGGTACTTATGCAGGAACCCAGGATGAGTTCGATGGAATCCAGTTTTTGCCACGAATACTTGCAGACATATTGCACGCCTGCTAGTTCGGCTAATTGGCCTCTTATGCTGTAACTGCAGTAGCCGAATACATCATCTAGCCTTTGCCAGGTCCAGCCGGTATCGTTGCAGATGTATGGCGATGATTCCAACACCTTCTGCTCGTCAATGTTGCCCTTGTAGCACGGGCCGAGCTTAAGTTCCAGCGCCTTTAGTTTGCGCCAGGAGCCGTTGTCGCATACATACTGGGTGCTCGAGAATTCCTTGACGGTTCCATCCTTGCTTACATCGCATGCGCCAAGTACTTCTTCGGCAGTGGCACGGCGCCATACGGAGTCGCAGATGTATTCGGGGCCATTGTTGTCTTGCTTAAGTTGCATGTGCAGGGCTGGCTTGCATAGCCCGAATACCGTGGAGGGGTACGTAAGTTTTTCCCAGCTGCGGGCGTTGGTGCAGCCGTACTTGTCGCCCTTGTACGGCTTTTCCGAATAGAGTTTGCTCGAGTCGCATGCGCCGTAGTAGTCGGTGATGCTTGCCACGCGCCAGCCGGTGGAATCGCAGATGTAGCCGGAGGATTCCGTCTTGATCGTGTCGATTCTGCCGATTATTTTCGGTGAGCATATGCCGATGTCCTGTTCGACCGATGTGAACTTGCTCCAGCTCTTGGTGGTGCGGCAGGCGTAGAGGGTGTCTTTGTATGCGAACGTCTTGTAGAACTTGGTGGAGTCGCACTTTCCGGCGAAATCGGTAATTACGGCCTTGCGCCAAGCGGTGGAATCGCAGTAGTAGGCGGTGGAGTCCGTTCTGGCCGAGTCGATTCTGCCGTTTGTTTTCGGGGAGCATACGCCGATGTCTTTTTCGATTGACGAGAGCTGGCTCCATTTCTTGGTGGTACGGCAGGCGAAGACGGTGTCCCTGAAATTGTACGTCTTGAAGAACCTGGTGGAATCGCACTCTCCGGCGAAGTCGGTAAGTACGGCCCTGCGCCACTTGGTGGAATCGCAGTAGTAGGCGGAATAGTTGTCGGTTGAGTGGAGGTATATCGAGTCAATGGTGGCGTTCCTGTTGGGCGTGCAGAACCCGAGGGAATCTTCGGGGTATACCGCCTTGCGCCATGTGGAGTCGTTGCAGAGGTAGGCTATGCCGTAGCTGGATTTATGCTTCCAGTTGTTCTCGGCGGTACATTCGCCAATGGAGTCCGTCAGCACGGAGGGGCGCCATCCCGTTGTATCGCATATGTAGTTCGTGGTGTCGCCGCTCTTTGTCACGGCGCCCATTTCCCTGATATTGTCCTTGGTGCAGAGGCCGATTTGCGTTTCCATGATGGAGGGCAGGCGCCATGTCGAGTCGTCGCACACGTAGCGCTGGCCGTTCAGCTTCTGGATTTCCCACTGGTTGTCTTCGGTACATTCGGCGCCGGCGTCGTTCATGGAGGCCAACACCCAGTCGTACCCGTCGCAAATGTAAAGCGTGTCCTTATAGTAGTGCTTTTCGCCCTTGTCGCGGCTCGGGCACCACGTGCCGTCGCGAACGGTCCACTTTTTGCCGTTGCAGGAGTAGTTCTTGCCCTTTGATGCCACAAAAATCTCCTCGAGCCTTTCGTAGGTGGTGGAATCGCAGGTGGGGAGCTGCTTGTCGGTTTCCACGAAGTGGGAAACCTTCATACAACGTACGGAATAGTACGATTCGTTCTTGGTCTTGCCGAAATTGACCTTGCCATCGTTCGTGATTCTTATAAAGCTGAAGTCGGAGGTAATGAGGTAGGCGTTCTTGTCCACTTCGGAACAGTTGAGCTTGTCACCGTCTTCGGTGCAGTAACCGGCCATTTGCGGGTTGAACCCGAAGGATGTTTCGGTGAGGTTGCCGGCCACCTTGGCCATGTACTTGTAGTCGGCCTCGGAGGGAAGTACAAAACCGTCCGGGCAGGCGCTTTCGGGGTCAAAATCCTGGTACAGGCGGCCGCTCTTTTCGCAGTTGGCCGACTTGTCTTCGTAGCAGGTGCTGTAGGAATTTTCGTACGCAAGGTTCTCGGCCATCCAGATGTACGAACCGAATTGTATTGTCTTGTAGGTCTTGCCGTTCCTACTGTCTTCGAATTCGTCCTTGAAAATGGAGATACTCCCGTTCTGGGTCTGGTATTTCTCGCCGATGGCGGAGGAATCCTTGTATTCGTCACCGCCGAGAACGTCGTCTTGGGCAGAAGATGAACTGGGAGCCTCGAAATCGGAACTGTCGTCGTCGCCGCAGGCGCTGGTCAACAGCGGCAACACAAGAAATGCCGAAAGAAAAGCTTTCTCGAAAGGATGGAGCAAATGGCGCATGGAGCTTCCTCTTATTACCCTAAAAACTAGATTTCCAGATAGAAATCTAGATAATTTTTTTTATGGAAGCTCCGGAACGCGCCGCTATTCAGCAAGCCACCGGTAGTAACCTTCGTCGTTCTTGCCGCAGGTGTATTCCGCGCCCTCGAACGTGATGGCTTCGCCCACGATTTCCTTGTGGCAGGGGCCGCTCACCTCGTCGATGGGCTGTAGCTTGTACCAGCCGTGGTTATCACCCGATTTGGGATCTACGCTTTCGTTGCAGTAGTAGTATTCGCCTTGGAGTCGGACGGTCACGCCGTACTTGTAACTATAGTAGTCGTCGCACCCCGTGTATGCTCCCCAGAGGAACGAGTTGGTGACGTCTTTCCATTTGCCGGTTTCGCCTCTGCTGTCGCAGAGGTAGTCCTTGTCGCCGTCGCCTTTCCAGGTGTATTCCTTCGCGTGGCAGAATCCGAGCAATTTGTCAAGGCTATCTTCGGCGCGCCAGAAGAATTTTTTCTTTCCGTTGTCGGACATGTAGGTACAGCCGTACTTGATGCCGTTGTATTCGTAGAGCCCTTCCTGCTTTTCGGGCGAGCAGAGGCCGAGAGCCTTTTCGAGGTCGCTGTATTCCTGCCAGGTCTGGTTCGCCGAGCAGTAGTATTCCTTGCCGCGGTATGTCCCTTGTTCTCCGAAATTATCCTCGGTGCATGTCGGTAGCACAAGGTCTGGGGGAGCGATAATCCATCGTTCCTCGGCGCACTGGTAATAGTCTTCGCCGTATTGGTAAGCCTTGTTGTATGGGAAGCTTCCTTCGAGGCATAGGCCGAGGGCCGCCTCCACGGAGTCAATCAGCAGCCATCCGTTGCGCTTGCATACGTAATCCCTGTCCAGGAATTTTTTGGTTGTTCCGCGTTCGTCTACGGAGCATCCGCCAATATTGTGGTATCCGGCGTACCATACCCAGCCGGTATCCTTGCATATGTAGGCGTTTGTATCGAGGCCCCTGATGGAGTCGCGCAAGGCGTTGGTGCAGAGCCCGAGTTCCGTCAGTTCGCGGGTCGAGGCCTTGCGCCACCGGCCGTTATCGCAGGCGTAAGCGTTGTCCGAGTAGTGCTTGATGGTGCCTTCGTTGCTCGTTCCGCATTCGCCGAGTGCTTCGTCGAGCGTCGGTTTGCGCCAGGTGGAGTCGCAGATGTACAGTATTCCCTTCTTGTCGAGCTTCAGGGTTCCCTTCAGTTCGGGAGTGCAGAACCCGAATTCGGTGGTGGGGGCAGTCATCTTTTCCCAGCTGCGCGCGTTCATGCAGCCGTACTGTACGCCATGGAAAGGCTTTTTGGTATAGAGCTTGCTTGAATCGCAGGGTCCGTAGTAGTCCTGCACGGTCGCGGTGCGCCACTTTGTAGAATCGCAGTAGTAGCTGATGCTGTCGTTCTTGAGCGAATCGATTTTGCCTTTGATCTTGGGGCTGCAAACGCCGATTCCCTTTTCGATGCTGTCGAGCACGGTCCACTTCTTTGTTGTGCGGCAGGTGTATGTGGTATCGAACAGGGCAGTGATGCGCGGGAACCTCCAGATGCTCGAATCGCAGTAGACGCGCCGGACTTCGCCGCTTACGATCATGGAGTCGAGCGTGCCGCCCCTGCTCGGCTTGCAGAAACCGAGGGAATCTTCGGTGGGGGTGGCGAGGTACCAGGATCTCACCTTGCAAATGTAATGCTTGTTCTTGTGGGTCGCTTCTTCCCACTTGTTCTTGTCGGTGCATTCGCCGATGTAGTCGGTGAGCGTGGCGGGGCGCCAGCCCGTGGTATCGCAGTAGTAGTCCGTGGTGTCGTTCCTCAGGACTGTAGAGTTCATCTTGCCGATGGCGCTCGGGGTGCAGAAACCGAGTTTCTCTTCGTCGCCGCTCGGCTTGCGCCATGTGGAGCCGTCGCAGAGGTACTGCGTGCCGTTAAGCTTCTGGATTTCCCACTTGTTTTCGTCGTCGCATTCGGCATCCGTGTCGTTCATGGTGGCGAGCACCCAGTCGTACCCGTCGCAAATGTACAGCGTATCTTTGTAGTAGTGCTTTTCGCCCTTGTCCGTGTGCGGGCAAGAGTTGTCCTTGGCGTTGGACCAGTAATTTCCGTTACAGGTAAAGTTCGACTTCTTTTCGGCAACGAAGAAATCGTTGGGGTCGGATATGCTCCTGCAGTCGGGGAGTTCCTCGTCGGTATCCACGATGTGGGTGACCTTCATGCAGCGGATGGCGTAGTAGTCATCCGACTTTGTGGAGGAGAAACTCGTGGGACCCGTGTTGGCGATGCGGAAGTAGGTGTACTCCGACGTGAGCAGGTACGCTGCCTTGCCTTTGTCGGAACACGTGGTTTTGCCGTCTTTCTTGGAGCAGTAGCCAGACATTTGCGGGTCGAACCCGAAAGCTTCGCTGGTCACGTCGCCGGCCATCGCGGTCATGTACTTGTAGTCTGCTTTGGTGGGAATCGTGAATCCTTCGGGGCATGCGTCCTCGGGATGCGAGTCCGGGTAGAGGCTGCCGTTCTTTTCGCAGTCGGCCGACTTGTCGTCGTAGCAGATGCTTTTCGAACTGCTGTAGTCCGCGTTCTCGGCCATCCAGGTGTAGGGCCCGAACTTTACGGTCTTGTAGGTCTTTCCGTTCTTCTTGTCGAGGACTTCTCCCTTCACAATCGTGATGGTCGTTCCGTTTTGGGTTTTGTACTTGTCGCCGATGGCGGAAGAATCCTTGTAGTCGCTTCCTTGATTGTTGCCGCTTCCCTGATTGTCGTCGCTACTGCGGATGTCTTCTTCGGCGGAAGAAGAACTCGTTTCGGTCTCGAAATACGAACTATCGTCGTCGCCGCAGGCGCATGTCAGCAGCGGAATGACGAAACATGCCGAAAGAATAGCATTCTTGAACGGATGGTGAAAATAACGCATGGCTCCTCCTATTTTCCCTCTAGGCGAGATTTCCTTAATGGAAATCTATATAAAGCTATGGCAAAATGCCAAACGCCACGAGGCCAATCAGGAGCACAATTCCCGCATATACGCCCCCGAGGAGGTCGTCGGCCATCACTCCCCAGGCTCCGGGGAATTTTTCGAAGCGGTGGATGCCGAGCGGCTTGAGGATGTCGAAAAAGCGGAACAGCCCGAACGCGACGGCCAAAATCCAGGGGTAGGCGAGGATGATTTCGGCCGGGATGAATGCGAGGCTCATGAAAATGCCGCAGACTTCGTCGATCACGATCCAGCCCGGGTCTTCGGTGCCGGTGTCCTTCATGGCTTTTTTGACCGGGGGGATGGCGGCGAAAAAGACGATGAGCGCGGCGACAAGGAATAGCCCGTACGTGCGGGTGCCGGTGGCCTGCTCGTTGATGACGTGCTCGTAGCTGGGCCAGAATCTGCAGCTGAATACGGCCATGGGGTAGGCGACAATCGCGGCGGCGAGGCTTCCAAAGGTACCGGGGGCCTTGGGGCTCATTCCCGAACCGAAGAACGTCGTGACGAGCGCGGTGAACGTGTCCGTACCGCGCCACTCGTGCGGCACGCGCTTTTTACCGTATTTTTCTTTAAGTTCTTGTTTATTCATAGGGTTGTTGGATGTTGTTTGGATGTCATGCCCGCTTTAGGCGGGCATCTCCTTTTCTTGCAGTGAAGAAGGAGATCCCCGACCAGGTCGGGGATGACATTTGGTTACTCCGGCCATGGCGCTTCGGCACGTTCCTTTTCCTTCTGTTCGTGGGCTTCCCGCTTTTTGTGCCAGGCTTCGAGCTGCTCCTTGAAGGCGGTGCGGAGCCTTTCCATGCCGATGTTCTCCTTCGCGCTCACCTGGATGGCTTCGGGGTAGTTCTGCAGCAGCTCGGTACGGCGGGCCTCGTCGCAGATTTCGGCCTTGTTGAACACGCGGATGCGGGGCGTTTCCTTGCTCACGATGTTCTCGAGCGTCTTGTGCGTGACTTCGAGGTGCTCGCGGTAGTCTGGGGCGCTCCCGTCTACGACTTCCAAGATGCAGTCGGCATGGGCGGCCACGCCGAGCGTGCTCTTGAACGTCTCGATGAGGTTGTGGGGGAGCTTGCGGATGAACCCGACGGTATCGGAGAGGATGATGTCTTCGCCGTCCAGGTAGAGCTTGCGCGTGGTGCTGTCGAGCGTGGCAAACAGCTTGTCTTCTACGTACACGTCGGCGCCGGTGAGGCGGTTCGTGAGCGTGGACTTGCCCGCGTTCGTGTAGCCGACGATTCCCACCTGGAAGATGTTGTTGCGCTTGTTCGCCTGGCTTTCGCGGGCGTCCTCGATTTTCTCGAGCTTTTTCTTGAGCTCCTGGATTCTCTTGCGGATCATGCGGCGGTCCGTCTCGAGCTGCGTCTCGCCCGGCCCCTTGGTGCCGATGCCGCCGTTGTGCTGGCGGCATAGGTGCGTCCACGCACCGGTGAGACGCGGCATCATGTACTGCAGTTGTGCGATTTCCACCATCAGGCGGCTTTCCGCCGTAACGGCGTGCTTCGCGAAAATGTCCAGGATGAGCCCCGTGCGGTCCAGGACCTTGATGCCCGGGAGGCGTTCTTCGAGGTTCCTTACCTGCGAGCCCGAAAGGTCGTCGTCGAACACGACCATCTTGGCGTTCTCTTCTTCGAGGGCGCGC
>CADBLC010000064.1:17979-19070 GCA_902795385.1 Fibrobacter succinogenes
TTCGGCGCCGGCGGTTTCGGCGAGGCGGCCAAGTTCCGCGAGCTGTTCGCTGGCAAGCCACGGACGCACCTTGGGCGTCGAGATTCCTACCAAGACGCAGCGTTCTTTTTGAGGCTTGTGCTCGACGGTCGCTTTCATTCCTTCGCTCCGTTCCCTTCCGTCTTTTCGGCGGATTCAGCTTCGGGTTTCTGCTGTTCCATGTTGTTCAGCTTCAGGAACCAGTAATCTTCGCTGTTGATGGAACTTGCGTTCAGTATCGGGTCGTTTTCAGGGTCGATCATGTGTGGGAATATAGAAAAGTTTTTATTTGGGGACCTCGCGATTGCAGTCCGTTTGTCTTCCCCGACTTGGTCGGGGACCTCCTTCTCGAGTCAAAGAGAAGCGTGCTGATTTAACGATTTCTGGGGTAACGCCAATAGATTCTGCCAAATCTTTCCAGTCTGGATTTGTCTTTTCTATCAGATTGATTTTCCATTGGCGATTCCATCTTTTAAGTCGTTTTTCTCTTGCAATGGCGTCATTGATATTGAAGAACAGTTCGTAATGAACAAGTCGGTTTATATTGTAATCGTTTGTAAAACCTTCGTTAATCTTGATCTTGTGTTCTATACATCCTCTACCTATAAAACGGATTTTTTGGGGGAAATGTTCCATTTTTTATCAAAAAAAATCGTGGTCCCTTGCCTGGGCTTTGTTTTTTATAAATTTGCAACATGAAATTCCGCCTGACACAGGAAACCCTGAACCGCCTGAAGCGCTTCCGCAAGAACAGGCGTGCGTTTTGGTCGCTTTTGGTGCTCGTGGTGGCGTACCTGCTTTCACTTACCAGCCCGTGGACGGTGAACGACGAACCGCTCTTTTTGCGTTACGAGGGCAAGACGTATTTCCCGGCGTTTGCACGGTACAGCGATGCCGACTTTGGCGGGGAATACCAGACGGAAGCCGATTACGCGAAGATTTTTGCCGAAGTGCGCGAGTGCGAGGAAGATGCTGCCGAGGGCTTTACCCGTGCCGGTGGTTGCCCCGAAGTGTGGGCGATTATGCCGCCTATCGCGCACGACCCCCTGAAGGCCGACCTGAGCGAAGATGGA
>CADBLC010000065.1 GCA_902795385.1 Fibrobacter succinogenes
CTTTTTTACGGCAATGTCTTGATGCTGGCGCGCTTGAGGCGGTCGTTCAGGGCGATGCCGATTCCCTTGTTGGGTATAGGGTCCACGAGAATCAAGTCGTAATCGGGCGTGTCCAGGTCGTGCATGTAGGCGTATAGCCTTGCGGTCGCCTCGGTCATATCACCCGTTACAGACAAGTTTACTGTGGCTGGAATCGCTCCGGACTGGTTCCCGAACGCGATGCGCGCAGTATGCTCCGGCAGTTTGTAACCTGCGGGCACTTCTCCGAAATAGAGCGGCACCTGCGGGCGGTAATGCGTATCGCACTGTCCCGGCGCCTGCATGGCCTGCCCGGGCTTGCTCGTGGATTCCTTGACGGCGACTTCGCCGAGCACCGCCTTGAACATCTCGGGCGTAATCGCCCCCGGGCGGAGCACTGTCGGCACGTCTCCGGCAAGCGAGATGATGGCGCTTTCGACCCCTACGGAGCACGGCCCGCCATCGACGATTCCCGCGATGCGGTCCGCAAGCTGTGCAGCCACATGCTCGGCGGTTGTCGGGCTCACGTGCTTGAAGAGGTTCGCGCTCGGGGCGGCCAGCGGGAGCCCTGATTCCTTGATGATTGCTTGCGCTACCGGATGGCTCGGGAACCTTACCGCCACCGAGGGCAGCCCGCTCGTGCAGAGGTCGGGGATGCAGTCCTTTTTGGGGAGGATGATGGTCATCGGGCCCGGCCAGAAGGCTTCCGCCAGCTTGTATGCGGCATCGGGAATGTCGCGGGCGACGTTCTCCAGTTCCGCGATGTCGGCAATGTGCACGATAAGCGGGTCGAACGTCGGGCGCTCCTTGGCGGCGAAAATCTTGGCGAGCGCTTCGGGGTTGTACGCGTTCCCCGCAAGCCCATAGACGGTCTCTGTAGGGATGGCGACGACTTCGCCTTCCTTGAGCAGCCTGGCGGCTTCACTGACGCTTGTCCACGGGGGGAATTTCATTATGGCACAAAAATAAAAAAAGGATGGCTGTTTTGCCATCCCTTTAAATGCGATGCTGTGCGCCGCGCTTTATGCTTCGGCGGCAGGTTGTTTCGGTTCTTCGCTACGTCCGAAGGCGAACACCTTGTCGCAGGCGCTGTTGAAACGCTTCCAGATCTTGTCGGACTGGTCGCGCGGTACGGCACCGACTTCTTTCCACAGGCGGCGCAGGTGCTTCACCTTGTTCATGGCGCCACCGACGGTAGCTTCGCTCAGGTCGGAGAGCAGGTCTTCGGCCTGTTCGCAGAGCAGCACCTTCTTTTGCAGGTTGTTCTGGCGGGCCTGTTCCTGGATGTCCAGCTGGTCGCGACGGCGCGTGAAGAAGTCGTCGCACACTTCGCGGAAATTCTTGTGCAGCAACAGGTCGTCGACACCGCAACTGCCGAGCGTGCGCCAGTCCTTCTGGAGGTCGCGGACGGCATCGGCCAGCTGGTTAGAGCCGGCGCTTTCGGCGAACTGCTTCACCTTCTCGATAATGTCTTGCTTTTGCTTCTTGATTTGGTCGAGCTGCTTGCGCAGGTTCGCGTCAATCTCGGCGCAGCGTTCCAGGAACTGGTTGATGGTTTCGCTGAAGCGGTCGTTGATGGCTTCGACGGATTCCTTCGGAACCATGCCGATGGTCTTCCATTCGGCCTCGATGCCCTTCACGACTTCGACGAGTTCGGCAGTAATGTTGTTGATGTCGAGCGCCTCGAGCTTTTCGCAGAGGGAGGTCTTCTTGGCGAGGTTCTCCTTCTTGGCTTCGTCCATCTCTTCAAAGTGACCGCGTTTCTTTTCGAAGAAGGCGTCGCAGGCGGTGCGGAAACGTGTCCAGATTTCGTCGGACTTGCTCTTGGGCACTGGGCCAACAGCCTTCCAGGATTCCTGCAACTGCTTGAGCTTGTTGGAGGTGGCGTTCCAATCGGTGGAATTGGAGAGGGCTTCGGCCTGTTCGCACAGCTTCACCTTCTTCTCGTAGTTCGCTTCGCGGTTGGAATCTTCCTTCTTCTGGTTTTCCTTGTGCTGGGCATAGAATGCGTTGGTGGCGGCCTTGAAGCGGTCCATCAGCGCGGCGATGTTTTCCTTGGGCACCATGCCAATGGCCTTCCAGCTTTCCTGAATGTCTTGCATGGCCTTGAACTTGTCTTTCCAGAACATGCTGGCATCGGCAACGAGCGCTTCGATCTTTGCGCAGAGTTCTTCCTTCTTTTCGAGGTTGCTCTTGCGTTCGGCCATCTGCTCCTCGATGAAGGGGGCGCAGTTTTGGCGAATCTGGTCGAGGCTTGCCTGGAAACGTTCCTTGAATTCGTTGAACTTGGCGGCCGAGGTCGGTCCGCAGTTCTTCCACTTGAGGCTCAGGTCCTTGAGCTTGTTCAATACGTCCTGGCTACCCGGTTCCTTGGCGAGTGCTTCCATTTCCGTGAGGATTTCGGCACGGTCGTTCTCGTTGTGCCAAGATTCCCACTGGCGCATTTCCTGGAAGCGTTCGGTGGCGGCCTTGTATTCGAGCCACAGGTCGTGGTACTTGAACTTCTGCTCGCCGACAATCTCCTTCCATTCGTTGTATACATTGCGGAGCTTGAGGCTCAGTTCCTTGAAGTCTTCGTTTTCGTCGAAGGCTTTTACGCGTTCGATGAGCTTTTTGAGCTTTTCGGAATTGGCTTCGAAAACCTTCTGCGCGTTTTCGGCGAAGGCGGAAATCTTTTCGCTCAGCTTGTTACGGAGGGCGTTGTAGGCCTGCAGTGTGGGATCTTCGCCCTCGAGGAGCGG
Source organism: Fibrobacter succinogenes (assembly GCA_902795385.1). Classification (GTDB taxonomy): domain Bacteria; phylum Fibrobacterota; class Fibrobacteria; order Fibrobacterales; family Fibrobacteraceae; genus Fibrobacter; species Fibrobacter succinogenes_P. The sequence continues at coordinate 2,760 of CADBLC010000065.1, forward strand.
AAGCTTTTCCCATTCGCGCACGATGGCATGCAGGTGCTTGGAGGTAGTCTCGTTTGCATCCGTGTCGGCAAGGGCCTGGAGCCGTTCCAGCAGTTCAGGACGGGAGGATTCGTCGACGGGGGTTTCGCTTTCTTCGGCGTCGTCCGTCTTCTTCTTCATGTCCTGGGCCTTGAAGAAGGCCTGGTTGAATCGCTTGATGTCGGCAGCGTCCATGATGGACTTGCCTTCGTTCCATTCGGCGATGATGGCGTCGATGCGTTCGGCGTTATCTTGTGCGTTTTCGGCGGCCAGGAGCGATTCGAGTTCGTCGAGGGCTTCCACGAGGTGCTGTTTTTTGGCCTGCTTCTCGGCTTCGGCCTTTTCGGCGGCAATGCGGTTGGAATCCGTCTCGTCGCAGAACTTGCAGAAGCTGTCGTAAATTTCGTCAAGGGTCGCCTGGGCGGGGCCCATGCCGAGTTCGCGGGCCTCGTTCATGAGAGCCTCGAACTGGGGCTTGACGGCGATGGGGTCTTTCTGGGCGGCGAGGTGGTGCGCCTGCTGGATCAGGGCCTCACGCTTGCTGATAAGAAGGGCCGCGGCCTTTTTGCCTCCGTCCGCGGCTTCCCTCTGCGCGCGGAGCTTTTCGGCGGCGATTTTTCTGACCGATGTATGCTTGGAGTTCTTGGTGATGTCGGTAAGGAGGCTTTCGGATTCAATACGGTTGACGGCCGTCTTCGCGATTTCTTCCTTGGCGTCTTTGTTGGCCGCGATGGCGAGCACGTTCGCCTTGCCGGTAGCCTTTACGAGTTCCAAGCGGAGTTCGGAACTGGGCATGGACTTGACAAGGTCTTCGGCGTAGCGTGTATCCTTGATTTCGCTGATATAGCCTTTAGTTTCGTCGTTGGCGGGTTCACGGAAATTCTTGAGCATTTTTGCGATTTCTTCGAAATAGCGCGTTTCGGCAAGGCGGCGTATGCTTGCTTCGCTATCGTTCTTGGAAATCTGGAGTAGGACAGGTATCTGCTTCAGCTTTTTGACGGCGGCAGCCCTGACATCATTATCTTCATCGGAAAGGGCAATGCGCTCGAGGGTGTCCTGCGCTTCCAGTTCGTCAATCGCCTCGAGGCGCTTGTCGGGGTTGGAATTTTGCCATTTCGGTCTAAAAGTATCCAGTAAGCTCATAAGATTCTCCAATTAGGTAGACGGCCTTTGGGGAGGTCGTGTAACATAATCTAACTAAAAAGATGTAAAATCGTTTAGGAAAATATTGGATTACTGGCAATTAAAGGGGGCTAAAATGGGTGTAGATTACCTATCTTTACGCAGAAAATGGCAAAACGCATTCCCAAAACGGTCGTTTCCGAACAAATTCGGACGAAACTCAAGGCTGCAGACCTGGAGCGGTTTTGCGAGGTTTACATTCCCGGGACGCCTTCGGTGTTCACTTACGGGGTGCCCGCCGGTGAGGCCGGCGGCCGTGGAATTGTGCGAGGCAGTGTGGTGTGGGTGCAGCTTGCCACCCGTAAAAAGCCCGCGCTGGCGGTAGTTTCCAGGGTGTTCTCGGAGAAGCCCGCCTTTGACGTGCGTTGTGCATACCCCCATGCTTCTGGGTACGTGTTCGGTGAGCGCTACATGGAAGCCCTGGAATGGGTGGCGCGCTACTACATAAGCACGCCCATGAAGGCCCTGGATGTGTTCTGGCCTGCAGAAATTGACCGCTACCTGGACGCGCTTGCGGCCCGCAATGCCGAGGCCGCCTCGGGAGAGGTTGTGGAAAAGGCCCCGAAAGTCCGTGCCCAGGCTGTCGAAAACCCGCCGCTGACTGATGAACAGCAGGTGGCGCTCGATTCGCTTGTCAAGGACCTCTCGGGCGAAGGTTTCCGCGGGACGCTTTTGCATGGCGTTACCGGGTCGGGGAAGACGCGCGTGTACCAGGAACTTGCCCGCGAAGCGCTCGCGCTCGGCAAGAAGGTGCTGATTCTTGTCCCCGAAATTGGCCTTACGCCGCAGACGTCAAAGCGATTCGAGGATTTTTTGCAGGTGGACGTGCAGGTGTTGCATTCCGCCCTTTCGGCACCCAAGCGCAGGGAGGCGTTTGTCTCGATATTGGCGGGGGAGGCGCGCGTGGTTCTCGGGACGCGCAGCGCGATTCTTGCCCCGTTCGACTTTGACGTGGTGATTCTTGACGAAGAACACGATTCCTCGTTCAAGCAGCAAGACCCGGCGCCGCGCTACCATACCCGCGAACTCGCGTTCCACTTGGCCTACAAGTACGGCGCTCTCGTGGTTCTTGGAAGTGCAACGCCCTGCCTCGAAACGTTCTTTAACGCTGGTGCAAACAAACTAAAGCATTTGAAACTCGAGAAGCGTGCGACTTCGGTTCCGCTCCCCGAAGTGAAAATCGTAGACATGGGCGCCGTGCGCCAGCAGAAGGGAATACTGCTTTCGCCTGACCTCCGCGACGCACTTGTGCAGTGCGTGGAATCGGGGGAACAGGCGATTGTGCTGATGAACCGCCGCGGCTATTCCAAGATTCGCGTTTGTACCGAATGCAGCGAGACCCTGTATTGCCGGCACTGCCACGTGCCGCTCGTTTACCACAAGCAGTACCGCGCGCTGCTGTGCCATTATTGCGGAACGCTTTACCCTGTGGATACGCCCTGCCCGTCGTGCGGTGCGGCTACGTACGAATTCGTGGGCGGCGCCATTGAAAAGCTGGAGGAAGAAATCGCCGAGTGGGTACCGGGCGCAAAAACCGTGCGCATGGACCGCGATACCACGCAGAACGTGGGCTCGATAGAGAAGATTCTCGACGCGTTCCGCAATCGCGAATACAACATCCTCCTCGGTACGCAGATGGTCGCGAAGGGGCACGATTTTCCGGGCGTGCGCCTTGTGGGGATTGTCGGTGCCGACAGCGGGCTTGGCATGCCCGATTTCCGCAGTACGGAGAGGCTGTTCCAGCTGCTGAGCCAAACGGCAGGCCGCGCCGGGCGTGCGCAAGGGGGCGGCAAGGTGATTATCCAGACGCTCAACCCCAAGGAACCCGTGATGCATTTTGCCTTGCACCATGATTTTGCGGGCTTTGCCGCAAAGGAACTCCGCGAACGCAAGGAGGCGCTCTACCCGCCGTTCTGCAAGCTGGTGGAGGTGTCGTTTGGCAGCAGGGACGAGCAGTTACTGCGCGACGCGGTAGCCCGTGTGGAAAAGGTTTGCCGTGCGGAAAAGTCCATGAAGGTGCTTGGACCCGTGGATGCGTTTATTCCCAAGGTGCTCAACGTGCACTGGGCCAAGCTCTACTTGAAGACAAACGATCTTTCGGCTGTTCGGCGTATTCTGGGGCCAATCGTGAACGCCCCGAAACCGTGGGCTCCGGGCGTAGAGATAAAAATCGAAATCGAGTAGGCCTATTTTTGGCTCAATATGGCGCGCAGTTCGTTGGCGGCCCTTTCGAGGTCGTCGTTCACGATGGTGTATTCGTACTTGCCCTTCGTCTTTGCGAATTCCATCTCCTTCTTCGCGTTCTCGAGGCGCAGGCGGATGACTTCTTCGCTGTCGGTGCCGCGACCGCGCAGCCTGCGTTCCAGTTCCTCCTCGCTGGGCGGGAGGATGAGGATGCCTGTCGCGTCGGGGTAGACCTTGTCGAAGTTCACCTTGCCGAACACGTCGAGGTCGAACAGCACGCGCTTGCCCTGACGGAGCATGTCCTCGACGAAGAACTTGGGCGTACCGTAGTAGTTCCCGTGCACCTCGTTCCATTCGATAAGGCCGTCTTCCTTGATGAGCTTCTCGAATTCCTCTTTTGTCTTGAAAAAGTAGTGGACCCCGTTCACCTCGCCCTCGCGGGGGCTCCGCGTAGTGGCCGAAATTGAATACACGATGTCGGGGAATTCACCGATAACTTTGTCCTTGAGGGTGGTCTTGCCCGCGCCGCTTGCGGCGCTCATTACGAAAAGCTTGTTTTTCATACGGACAAATATACTAAAAGGGGGCGAACTGGCTTGCGAAAGGGCTTTTTTTGCCAATAAAACGTGAAACGAATGCCGGAATGTGATTTTACTCAAATGCTTTCACTAAGTTGTTAAAAAACTGACAATACGTTTCTATATTTCGTATTATCTGGTGTGTAGGAATTAGGGAGAGAGCATGAAACCTTATTTGTCCTTGTTTTTGTTGACGTGCGCCTGCCTTGCGGGAGTTGCCTTTGCCGACCCGACCGTTTCCATTTTTGTGAAGGACGCGTCGGAGTTCCAGGCGATACAGGCCGACTTGCAGCAGTTGAAGGCGGGGATAGGCAGCGACAATCCGGAACTGGATTCCTTGATTAGCCAGGCGAACCGCATTGCGAAGATGAACAACCGGTGCGGCATGGTTTCTATTAACGACGTGCTGGACGAGGAGTGCGGACACTTCTATGCCGTTGAACTTCCGGAATTCGAGGCGCGCTATATGGAAATCACCGGCGAACTCCGCCTGGGCGTGATGACCATGGCGAACGACCTGGAACAGCGCACGCAGCAGATTGACGCCTGCACCGAAGCTCTCTCCAGGATTGTGTCATCGAAGGAACTCCTCCTCAAGATTGAGGGCGGCGTAGACCTGGAACCGCTCTCGCATGCGGGCGCCTTTGACGCTTCGTACAACTTCAAGCTCCGCTACGACGGCCGCCGCATGGACCAGCAGAAGCATTTTACGGAACTCTGGCTCTCCAAGTGTGGCGATATCGTGCTGCGCAAGTCGGGCGACGAGTTCGCTCCGCTGTTCGTGGAAGCGATTGGCCACATGAACGATTCGCTTGTGCATACGAAGACGAACCTGAAGGTGGAACTCGATACGGCGGACCTCTCGTTCTACCTGGACCTGAACCGCTCCGTGGCCGGTGCGTACTACCTGAGCGGTGCCGAACTTTTCAGCGTGACGCAGATACCCACCGGCAAGGAAAACGCCCACCTGATTGTGAACATGAAGAACAAGTCTGTCGTGCTGCCGCGGGGCCGCGACGGCGAAATGGCTACCTACAAGGGGCGCGTGGAGTTCGAGAAAGCGAGCGACGACCTGGTGGGCCGCTGGATTTGGAACCGCGATTCTACGGCCATCAAGGCGATGCCCAAGATGGAATCGAAGATGGTCGCTTCGCAGGTGGAATCTTCCGAAATGTTTGTGCCCGAACCCTATGCGGAACCAGCGGCCGGGGACAAGGTGGACAACGGCCTGCCCGAGGCGAAAAAATCGGACGGCCCGCACTGGGTGCTTATCGGGATTTCGGCGGCGGCCCTCGTCGGCGGAACGGTGGTTGCAATATTCTATAACAACAAGGCGAAGGACGAAAGCACTAAGGCTCCCTCCTCGCAAGAAGAATTCGATAACCGGCACAATGACATCGGTACATACCAAACATTCCGCACTACCGGAATCGGGATTGCAATTTTGGGTGGAATCGGGCTTGGCCTGAGTATAGCATTCTAGGAGGGGACGTTATGAATTCGGAATTAGGAATTAGGAATGTCCGATTACCAGGAGCAGTTCGACAACAACTTTGCGGCGTTGGAATACGGCGACATTGAAAACCCGGAATTGTCCAGCGGATTTGTTCCTGGGAGTTCGCACGGTGCGACACCCGCGTCTTCTGCATCTGTGTCGAGTGGAGCTGAACCGCTGTCTTCTGGCGCGGTTCCTGCATCGAGCGGAACCGAACCGCAGTCTTCTGGAACTGTTCCGACATCGAGCGGAGCAGAGCAATCGTCGTCTTCCACTCCCCCTGTGGTGGGGAACGTCCTTACCGATTCCCGCAATGGCAAGGAATACCGGCTTGTGATCATCGGCGAACAGAAATGGATGGCGGAAAACTTGAACTACAAGACGCCATCTAGCCGTTGCTACGATGATGATGAAAATAATTGTTCCAAGTACGGGCGACTCTATACATGGGCCGATGCCCAGAATGTTTGCCCGGAAGGGACGCACTTGCCGACAGATGCGGAAATGCATATACTCGAAGAACATATTCTTGATTCACTCAATCGTTCGGCGAAGGCTGGCGCCATGCTGAAATCGAAGGAAGGCTGGGCCGAAAACAGTGCCAATAAGGGTGTCGACTTCTATGGGTTTACGGGATTGCCGGCTGGCATGTGGGAAGATGGAAAATATGTGAAGAAAGATAGTAATACCATATTTTGGAGTGCTGACGAGGCTATAGGGAGACCACTATCCTACGGAAATTCTGTTTTTATCGGAGTTAAAAATCTGCAGCTAGAAAACGGTTACAGCGTCCGTTGCTTGGTGGGCGAAAAGAAAGCCGAGGTGACGTCTAGCAGTTCGGCGGTTGCGACATCTTGTATGGTCTCGGAAGGAAACTGCTTTGAAGACAGTAGAGATCATAAGACTTACAGGACCGTCAAAATAGGTCAACAGACTTGGATGGCGGAAAACCTGAAATATTATGGTTCTCTAGAAAAAGTAATATGCTATATGGATGATTCAACTTATTGTAAAAAGTATGGTGGTCTTTATAATATATCTTCTACATATAGTTTACAAGATGTTTGTCCCGATGGTTGGCACGTGCCCGATTCAACGGAATGGAACAGTCTATTTGTTCAGGCAGGTGGAATAAACGATGCGGGTAAATATCTCAAGTCAGAGACGGGTTGGGATAAGAATGGAGGCGGCAATGATGCGTTTGGTTTCTCGGCGCTTCCTGGAGGATATAGCACTGGTCGTAATGAATCTGGATCTGTTCAAGCTGGCGGTGGTGCATACTTTTTAACCTCTTCAGAACTTAAAAGTTCGCAAATAACTAATGAAGTGTACGTTGCTCGATTTAGCTATGACGAGTCTGCAGCTGGGTTTGTTTCTATGCAAAAATCCCTTTATGTTTCCGTCCGCTGCCTGAAGGGAGCGCTCTCGTCCAGCAGTTCTGTAAAATCGAGCAGTTCTGTGAAATCGAGTAGTTCGGAGACCTCTTCTTCGTCGATTGTTTATGGGTCGAATGGCTCCTTCAAGTATGTGACTGGGAGTGGTATAACGTACACTTCAAGTTATGTGAGTTATAACGGTCTTATTTGGATGAATCAGGATTTGGTACGGAGTGATTTGGGCCATTCTTCAAATGCTTGGAGCAACGAATCCAAATATTTCACATGGTCAGATGCTCAGAAAGCCTGCAATATTGGTAGTGGATGGCGTTTGCCGTCTTCGGATGAAATTAAAAAGTCTGGCAAATTAGAAGAAAATTCGTCTTTTAATGCAGAAGATGCTTTGTCGGGTTATTTTCTTTATAAAAAATGGCACAAAAAAGACCAAGAGGGCATGTATTGGACCAGTACAAAGAATGGTGATGATTACGTGGAAGTCTTTTCGCTCAAGAAAAACGGTGGGGCTGGCAAAATCGTCAGTGTAAATGTAAGTTTTGAAAAGGACGCGATAAAGTTGCCTGTTCGTTGTGTACAGCAGGCTCAGACTGTGGGGAATGATCCGAGAGACTCTTCCCCATCGATTAAAATTTCACAGGATTCTATCTTTGGAGACCGCTACGTGACTGTAACAATAGGCAACCAAACTTGGATGGCGGAGAACTTTGGCACGCATCAACACTTTGGCTCGACCGGAAAGTGTTATAACGAAAATCCTGACCTTTGTAAAGAGTATGGCTATTATTATACTTATTCAACGGCGTCTAAATCCGCTACCTGTTATGAGGAAATCAAAAACAAGTGGACTCTTCCGACAGAAGACGAAGTTCAAGAATTAGAAGCAGCTGTTGGTGGTGCGGAAAAGCTCGCGTCTGTTGGATTGGGGGGGACGAATGAATCTCAATTTGACATTCTTCCGTCGGGTCATTTTCCTTATGGTGGAACTTTCAAAAAAGCGGACGATTCTAATTCTTATGCAGCGTGTTTCTGGTTGTTTGATACAGAAAACGGGGATGGCAACGCGAATGCATATTGCTTTACACAAGAAGTCTCTGGGGGAGTCCAACGGATTAATATGAATGAAAAACATCCAATCCGCTTAATACTAAATCCAGACTGTAAATAGCTTTTCTGCATATGCCCGACTATGCTCGCAAACCTCAAAGCGAGCATAGTGTCACGCCTAATTCAAACGCTTGTATATAACTATATGGATCCCGTGATTAGTCCTAGAATGACGGTTAGTTCTTCTTGTCTTCGATGTACAGCGGGCGCTGCTTGACTTCGTCGTAGATGCGGCCGATGTATTCCCCGAGAATCCCGATGGAAATCAGCTGTACGCCGGCGAAGAACACGATGGCCGTCATGAGCGAAGCCCAGCCGGGGACGGTTGTCGCGGGGCTGAGGAACTTTTCGAGGATGGACCATACGAACACGCCGAACCCGACGATGGTCGCGATGAACCCGAGGTAGAAACTGATCTTGAGCGGTGCGGAACTGAATCCGGTA